>NZ_JACARP010000068.1:0-111141 GCF_013386595.1 Brevundimonas sp. P7753
TATGGGCGGCTGAAGGTGGGCGGGCAGGCGTTGGTGGTTGGGCAGACGGTGGCGTTGGCGCCTGTGGGGCAGGGGATGGCGGTGAAGGGGCGGAGTTTGGAGCGCTGAGGGCATCGGTCGGCAAACGCCGCTTACCGCCGCTACTGACTGATACTTTCTGATACTTTTGAAAAAGTCCGCGAACCTGCCGTGATCGGCCTTCATGGTCCTGATCTGCCACCGCTTCGAAAGGTAAACGATTGATTTCGTTAAGGCCGATTTTCGTGGCCGGCACGTAGTTTGCGCCGATTCAGCGGTCGCCGCACTTTTTCAACAGTATCGACTCATTGCGGACGTTCGGCGGTCTGCTGTGCGACGGTCCGCCATGTTGGGCGTGCTCAGATTGAGTAGGCGTGATCGTTGCGACCTAGTCAGCCCACGATTTAGGCGCGACCATCAGTCAATTGAGCTGATTCCCTTTCAGCGGGATTGATATGGTGTCGCCGTTTGGAACTGGGTTTTGCGACCAAGAAATTGCGGCAGATCTGCCAACAGGAAGCGTCTGCCCGAAAAATGTTGGGCGACGAGGCCGCTGCGGGTTTGCGCCGCCGACTTGCCGATCTGGAAGCGGTGGATGCTATCACCGAGTTGCCCTGGCTGCCCATCACTTATGGGTACGATGGGGAGGCGTCGATTGAATTTCATTCTGGCTATTCGCTGAACGTCGTGGCTATTCGCGGAGCCCCTCGCATGGTCGAGAATCTAGAGACTGACTGGACAACCGTGGATCGCATTAAACTCGTGGACATCATCAAGCCATGAGCGTCGCCGAAATCTTCCAGCCTGATTGGGTCTCGCCTCCTGGTGAAACGATCAAGGATGCGCTTGCCTACAAAAACCTGTCGTTAGAGGCGTTTTGCGTCGCGATCGGAATGGCCTTGCCCTCAGTCGAGGGGCTAATCAAAGGCGACCTCGCGATTGACGTGGCGATCGCCGATCGCTTGGCAGACACGCTCGGCTCCAATCGCCAGTTCTGGATATCGAGGGAAACCTTTTATCGGGCGAGACTTGAAGCGCGCCCGGTGGCTCCGTCGATCACCTTCGACACATTCGCCCGGCAACTGCCGCTTAAGGACATGAGAAACTTTGGTTGGTTCGAGAGCTTTTCGGGACTTTCGGACAGAGACGCCGCGCTAGCCTTCTTCGAGGATGCGCCAGGAGGTTGGCAGTCTTCGGGAAGCCAGGTTATGGACGCGGTCCGGTTCCGAACCTCGTTCGCCCATGAAAGCAATCCTGCCGCCGTGACGGCTTGGCTGAGACAAGGTGTTCGACGGGCGCATGAAATCGAGTGCGCACCTTGGGACGCAAAGGCGTTAGAGGCGGCGATTCCCGCAATACGGGCTCTGGTGCGCCAGAAAGATCCGATGGTGTTCTTCCCGAAGCTGGTCGATATCTGCCGGGCGTGCGGTGTGGCCGTCGTCTTCGTGAGGACGCCAAAGGGATGCCACGCCAGCGGAGCGACCCATTTTGCAGAAGAAAACAAAGCTGTTGTCCAGCTCAGCTTCCGATATCGCTCGGATGACCATTTCTGGTTCACGGTGTTTCACGAGCTGGGGCATCTTATCCTTCACCCTGCGAACAGGCTCTTTGTCGAGGGCAAGGACTATGAGGCGACTGAGGAAGAAGATGAAGCCAACCGGTATTCTGCGCACATCTTGATCCCCAAGGTATTTGATAGTGAGGTTCAGGCGGTCGGGAAAGATTTCAAGGCCGTGATGCGGCTGGCTCGGCGGATCGGCATCTCTCCAGGCATCCTTGTCGGTCAAATGCAGAACCGCGGCATTCTTCGCCATGAACAGCTGAACTTCCTGAAGGAGCGTTACAACTGGGCCGCGCTCCAGGCGATCACCCCCTGAAGGGGAGATAGGCATATTGCGACTTTTGCCAATTGCACAGGGAGTCTTCCATAACCTGCATCCCGACCCCCAGTGCCTCGCCTATCTGAACGACGGCATCGGTTAGATCCCGGTTTGAGATGAGAGCTTTCGGGTCATCCGTCAGCAGAAGTTTGGCGCCTACGACCGGGCCACTGGCGCCGACGAGATAGGGATATGGAGGCTCGATATCGGCAATTCCAAGCTTTCCGATCATCGTCAGGAAATCGAACTTGGCCGTTCGCCCGAATTGAACGATCGGGCAGTCCCTGTAGAGACGATGGAACACCGCCTTGGGGGCATTGCTCGAATTGGCTGCGGCATCGGCAACCAGCAGACGAAAGCCGCGATTGAGCCCAACCCAGGCCACGTAGCTCGAGATTGTGTCAGCGAGGTTGTTTTCCGCGTCTGGCCGGATGCTTTCATACTTCCTGTGATTGCCAAAAGGCACGCCGGCTAGGCCGGCGGCGTTATCGACGTACCATTGGCGGAATTCCGGAAGGTTGCTGCTGGTGCGGGTCCAGGTCCAAATGGGGCCACTGCCGAGCGCGCCGTAGACGCGCCGGGTCAGTTCCCAGCCGACGCGCTTATGAAAGCCGAAGTGGGTCGACAGGAAAGTCAGCCAGGCCGCTTCATCGCTGTCGCCCTCATTGTGGTACAGCCAGGCCGCGCGGACGGGATCGAAAAGAGCGTTGTGGGGATCCTTACGGCGAGGATCGATCGGGCGCTGCCCCAGCCGCCGCACGAATTCGATCCGATGCAAGCTATCGATCATTTGCCGAACGAGGCTGTCGAGGGCGTCTGCCCTAGCGATGCCTGGCAACGGCGTCACGCGCACTGAGAACGTCTGCAGTCGGTTCTTGAGTTCTTCAGACCGAACTTCGTCGATGTGTCTCATGCGGTCGTAACCTTCGCGGCGATATCGGTGGAGCCGTCCAAATCGAGCTGTGCGACCGCACGGCTCAATCTTCGGGAATTTTTGCGGATATAGGCGGCATAATACTGCGTCGACATAGACCGCCGGATTTCGACAACTTGTCGGAGCTTTTCACGGGCCCCGTCGAAGTTTCTCGTCAGCGCAAATATCGCGAGCAATCTAGCGATATCGGCCCAGTACGGGCTAAGCTGCTTAGCCTTGTCTAATGCGTCGGGAATTCCCGCGACTCCGCCCATGCGGATGGCGGCCTCGATTACAAATAAAGTTTTGATGTCGTTCCATTGAGAACCCGCTGGCATGTCGGGCATCTCTCGCGTGGTTTGAAAGCCCTCATGAATGTACGCGTCAATCTTCGCTCGATCCTCTTCATAGAGGTGAAGGCTGCCGACCATGTGTTTGTAGGTGCCGAGGGCGACGCCGAGATCTCTGGCGAGTATTTCCTGGAACATCGTAAAAGCGAAGACGTCATGGGGGAGGCCCTTATAAACGTCATTCGATCGCATGTGCACGACTAGGTTGAGCAAGCCGTCTCGAATTAGGAACTGTAACGTGCATGTGCACGGCGTGTCTTTCCGTCTCTCTGTAATATCTTCTCGATCAAAAAGTTGAATAACGGCTTGGCGCGACGTCGCGCGTTCTGACAATATCGACTTTACGATCTCGTATTGGGAGCGGTCTCCGCCAAAAATCCTCGGGCCGTAAGCTCCCCAGATTGTGCCATCGAGCTCAGCGTACTCGTCGTATCGCTTTAGATAGTATTGGATAGGCGCTAGCTCATTATTGCATGATATATACCAAATAAATTCACCGATTCCGCTGAAAATTGTACCTTTTGTGTCGGTTCGACTTAATCGCGCTCTTGGTCGCGTAAGTTCCAGGACAACGCCTTGAACTTCAACGGTAGATCCCTTCGTCGCCACGACGCCCATTTTGCTTTTTTGCAGCAGCCGAAAAGCTTCGTCGAGCAGGTCGTCGAGCGTTGATGCCTTAAGGTACATATTGCGCGCTGCCTCCCAAACGCGAGTCTTAGTCTGGTCTGGGCGTGGCGCAACTTCAAGGTGTCCACGCTGAGAATACCCTTGATGGGGCGATCCAAGGTCTAGTTTCTGGAGGCGGTCTAAGTTCCGTTTCTGGCGCTTCCGGGACCTCCGCCGACAACCGCTGCTGACTCGTGGCGGCGGTTTGGAACGTCTGCTTCGGGGACCTGCGAAGACTGCTATGTGGCCGAGATTAACGAGGGCGACGGCTTCGATGGTGTTCTCGCCCATGCGGTGAATTCGGCAGCGGCTCGAGCGGCAGGGGAGGCGTCCGAAGGCCTGATCGCCGCAGCGCGTCAGTTCCCTTGACGGCCGTCGCTGGGGCGAACGCGCCGAATGAGGGGCTTCCTTCGGTGGACGACGCCATCCGAATGAGTGCTGCCGTCGCCGCCGTTGTCTTAGCGGCGGATGCGAAGGCGGACCCGCAGGGACGAGGTCCGCTATTCGGTCAGCGGCGGCGCGCTCCATACCGATCGCGGGAACTGACCGTGTTCGAGGGCGGTGTCGAATAGGTTGCGGAGATATGACGTTTCCAGAGGTGGCGCTCGTTGGCGATCGTCCTTGGACGTTTGGGCCTTCGGCGGCCGCCATGCAGACCCAGCTCCGCCGCCGCCCAGTACGTCTCCGCGACTTCGTCCAAGCTGTCTTGGGGCGGAGCGGGAATCTGGGCGGCGGCGCGCTCCGCGACGGGGTCGACGCCCTTGAGAAGCTCCAGCCTGAGTTGCGTCGCCTTTTGCCGTGCATCGGCGAGCGACACCGCCGGATAATCGCCAAGGATCACCCGACGCCGAGGGCCGTCCTTGACCGCGAATCGAACTTCGAACTGCCTCAGGCCTGACGGCCAGACCCGCAGGCTAAGACCTCGGGCGCCGGAAACACGGCGCTCGAACCGACAGTCGAGCGGCTTGAGGCTGGAGATCTGGCGATCCGTCGTGATGACCTGGGTTGGCATCGAGGCAGCGTCCTGAGCAAATCAGACGCGCCCAGCCTAACATCTAGGGGGGCAATAGGGGGGCAGTCGGTGCAAGATTCGCTGCAAACCCGTGCACAGGCCTGCAAACACCAATTCGAATATATTCAGCAGCTTAAACGGTTTTTGTAATGTGATGAAAAGCCCTGAAACGGCATTCGGGGCGATTTACACCGAGAGGGTCGGCGGTTCGAACCCGTCGCCGCCTACCACTTCAAATTATTGATTTGAAATAACTCTTATCGCAGCGCTCGAGCTGAAGCTGTTCGATTTAGGTCTCAGCTTCCATAGTCGTCGCAGCGCGGGGCCATGGGTCGATGTCCAGCCTGGGCATTTGTGCGCATAGTGGCCATGGCGTCCAGCGCCCTCCTGGCCAGGCTGAGATGCGCTTAGCATGCTTGGCGTAGGAGGGCTTTCGGTCAGGTCTTTCAGCGCTTGGTGGCGGTCTCGATGATCGTGCGGGCCTGGGCGATAGCGGCTTCGGTCGTGATCCCACCGTCCTGAATCTTCTGGGCCAGATCCATCAGGGCCGGGCCGGTGACGACGCCGGTCTGGGCTTCTTCCTCAACATAGATGCGGCCAGTAACCGCGATGGCGGCGTCCCAGGCGTCGCGGACGGCGGCCCAGTAATCCCGCGTTGCGGCCCAGTAGTCATCGCCCGCCTTGGGCGAGTAGCTGGTCGAACGGTCGTAGGTGTTGATCACGTCTTCCTGGACGATGGCGACGGGCTCGCCGCCGGCCCGGCCGTCCATCTTCATGTTGTCCTGGATGTGGACCCAGCCGTTCGGCGTCAGGGCGTGACGGTTTGTGCCGAGATAGCGGTCATAGACGGGGTTCAGCACCGCGTCGCGACGCGCCAGCGGGCGCCAGGTCGGCTCGGAGCTCCAGACCTTCATGCCATTGGCGTAGGTCCAGCGGCCGACGCCGCCGTAGCGGGGCGAATCGTCCGTCTGCCAGACCGTCTGGGACCAGGCACCGACGCGCTGATCGGCGGACACCGGCGTCAGCGCCCATTCGTTGGCTCCGACATAGGCCAGGACGGTTTCCGGCTGATAGACCCAGTCCTGACGCCAGTGCTTGATGACGATGGCCTGGCCTTCGTGCTCCATGACCAGGATATGCTGCAGGCTGATCCGGTCGCCCTTGTCATAGACGACGCGCACGATCTCGCTGCCGCCCGACAGCTTGCCCTCCATCGGGTCGTAGTCGGCGTGGAAGCTGACGTTCTCGCGCATGTCGAAGTGGACGCGGTACTGACCGGCCTGGGCCAGGATCGACTGGCGGTCCTGCTCGAACCGGCTGGCGGGTGCGGTGACGCTTGAGGCGGTCTGGGCCAGGGCGGCAGCGGCGGGCGCAGCGCCCGCCAACAGGGCGGCAGCGATGAGGATGGCGCGCATTGGGCGTTCCTTTCTGGGTGAGGGTGTCATCGGGCTTCCGGGGTCAGTAGCGGACGTTCAGCGAGACGCCGAAGTTGCGGCCCGGCTGTGTGAAGGCGTCCCGAATGGTGCTGGTCTGCGACAGGCCGCGAATGTCGCTCCACCAGGCGTACTTCTCGTCGAAGACATTGAAGACGCCCGCGCGCAAGGTGGCCTTTTCGGTGACGTTCCAGAAGGCGGTCACATCCATGATGGCGAACGCTTCGCCGCCCCAGCAGGCGCCGCCGCCGCAAGCCGCGCGGTCCTTGTCGTCGGACCATGTGACCGTGGCCGAACCGCCCCAGACGCCCGAGGGCGCGGCATAGTTCAGGCCGGCGACGACCTTGACGGGATCGACGCTGGTCAGCTTGCCGCGCGCGCCGTCGGTTTCCTGATCACCGTCGGCGAAAGAGGCGGCCACGATGGCCGAGACGCCGTTGCCCCAGCGGATGTCGCCGCGCGCTTCCAGACCCCAGATCTTCACCTCGGTCAGGTTGACGTACTGATAGATCAGGGGATCGACGCCGGGCACGCCCGTGCCGCTGACCACGATCTGGGTGATGAAGTCGTCGTATTGGGTGTGGAAGGCCGTGGTCGATAGCGACAGGGTTCCGCCGAACATGTCGAGGTTGCGGAAGCGGACGCCCGCCTCGATGCTCTCGCTGGTTTCCGGCGTCAGATCCGGGTTCGGAATGGATTCATATCCGAACATCGGGTTCTCGAAGAAGTTGTTCACCTCCATCGGCGAGGGCGCCTTGAAGCCCTGGGCGTAGTTGGCGAAGACACCGAAGTGGTCATCGGCCCAATAGATGGCGCCGATCTTGGGCGACAGGTGGCTGTCGCTCTGATCCTTGGCCACGACCGGATACAGGGCGTCCGGCTTGGGCGTCAGTTCGTACCAGTCGTAACGCAGGGCCGGGATGATGCTGAGACGGCCGCCCAGCAGTTCGATCTCGTCCTGAACGAACAGGCCGGCCAGATCATATTCGGTCTTGGGGAAGGGGCGGACGGGGAAGACCTCGCCCATCGGCGGCACCGTGCCGCCACGAATGCCGTCCTGGGTGGTGCGCGACCAGTCGCCGCCGAGGGTGACGCGGTGCTGGACTGATGCGCCGCCGAACGTTTTGGACCCCTGGGCCGCCATGCCCACGATGCTGTTGTCGAAGGTGACGTCGCGGGTGCGGTCCACCGCCGGGGTGCGGTCCTCATAGGTGAACTGACGTGTCGTGGCGTCCTGCCAGTAGGCGGCGACCGACCCTTCATCCAGGCCGAAGACGTCGCTGAAACGCCAATCCAGGCTGACGCGGTCGCGCTGAGTCTCGTCCTGCGCGGTCAGGCCGATGACGGTGGCCGAATAGCTGCTGAGCGCCTCACCCTCCATGTCCTGATCGAAGTGGTCATAGGTCAGGCGGACGGTGTGGTTGGCGTTGGCGTCCCAGACCAGCTTGCCCAGGACGGCGTTAGAGGCGAACTCCTGCGGGTTCGGCTGGGTGCGGGCAGAGCCCGTGCCGCCGACTTCGGCCATGTTCTCGGTCTCATGGGCGTCGCGGCGGGTATAGGCCAGCAGGCCCGACAGCGAGCCGCTGCGGCCCGCCAGCGCCAGACCCTCGGTCCAACTGTCGTCCGACGAGTTATAGCCGACCCGCGCGCGGGCGCCGAAGGTATCGCCGCTGTTGATAAAGTCGGACGGGTCCTTGGAGATGAAGCTGACCGCGCCGGCGATGCCGTCCGAGCCATAGAGGGCCGAGGCTGGACCCCGCAGGATCTCGACGGACTTGACCAGATCAAGGTCGTTGTAGCCGCCGCGTCCCACCGCCTGGGCGCCGAAGCTGAAGCCGTTGGGCACGCGCACGCCGTCCTGAATGATCAGGACCCGGTTGCCGCCCATGCCGCGAATGGTGAAGCCCGAGTTGCCGTCGCGGCCGGCGCCAGACAGGGCGGCTGAGAAGCGGGCGGGGCTGGTGGGGACGCTGACGCCCGGTTCGAACCGGATCAGGTCCTTGATGTCCGTGACCAGGTTGGTCTCGATGGTCTCGGCTGTGATGATGCTGACGCTGGCCGGAACATCGTCCACACGGCGCTGGGTGCGGGTGCCGATCACGGTGATCGGGGCGACCGGAACGGCCTGCTCCAGATCGACGACGTCTTCAGCGAAGGCCGGGAAGGCGGCGGCCGAAAGGGCGGTGAGCCCGGCGGAGAACATCAGAAACGAACGCATGGTTACGGCCCCGGTTGGAGAGGGCTGCGCAATTACTGCGAACGATTATCAGAATCAACTGCAATATGGGCGGGGACCTGACAAATCCAGGGCGCGTCGATGACCCGCGTCGGGGTCTTAGGGTCTGTGCAGGTCCAATCGCATACCGGCGACGATCAAACAGGCCGCGTCGGCGACGGCGGCGACGCGCTGGTTCAGGCGACCGGCTTCATCGCGGAACCGGCGGCCTAGGGCGTTTTCGGGGACCAGCGACCAGCCGACCTCATTGCTCACCACCCAGACGGTCGCCGGGCAGGCGGCGAAGGCGTCGCTCAGGTCGTCGATGGCGGCGGGCAGGTCGTGATCGGCGAGCATCTGATTGCTGAGCCACAGGGTCAGGCAGTCGACGACGGCGACGTCCTCAGCGGTCAGGTCGCGGACCGCGGCGGCCAGGTTCAGCGGTGCTTCTAGCGTGCGCCAGGCCTCGCCTCGTTCGTCCCTGTGCCGGTCGATGCGGTCGCGCATCTCGTCGTCGAAGGGCTCGGCGGTGGCGATCATCAGGGAAGGGCGGCCGGTCTTCGCCGCCGCCTGTTCGGCCTGCTTCTGGGCGAAGGCGCTCTTGCCCGAACGGGCGCCGCCGAGGACCAGGGTGATAGCCATGCTTCGTCTCTCCGGTTGACCTGAGGGGCGCGCGGTCCTACTGCCACGGTCGCGTCAGGTTCCCCGAAAGGGGATCAAAAGGGAACGGAGTGTGAAACTCCGGCTGTTCCCGCAACTGTAAGCGGCTAGCCCGCGCGTCATACGCCACTGGCGGTCCGGAAGGCCACGGCCTGAACGACTTCTGGGAAGGCGACGTGCACCGGCGTTGATCCGCGAGCCAGGAGACCTGCCTGTCGCCGTCGTTCTCCGCGCGGTCGGGATGTGCCGAGCGGTCGAGGTGACTCGTGTGACGACAAGTGGAAACCAGCCGCGCCAGCGGTCCCTTCCGCGTGTCTGATCGACGCGCGAGAGGTCGTTGGCCGGCGTCGTCAAAGGAGCCGCCGGATGAACCGGATCGCCTATGCCTCTCTCGCTGCCGCCAGCCTTCTGGCCGCATTCCCCGCCGTCGCCGAGATCGCGGACCAGCAGGCCGCCGCGCCTGACGTGGCGGGCCGCGCCGGCGCCACCGCCCTGGCCGACGTCATCGTCACCGCCAACCGTTCGGCCCAGCCGATCGAGCGCGTCGGCGCCTCTGTCACCGTCCTGACCCAGGCCGCTATCGAAGCCCGCCAGACCCCCGCCGTGGCCGAGCTTCTGGCCCAGACGCCGGGCGTCAGCTTCACCCGTAACGGCGGCGTCGGTACGGCGACGGGCCTGAACATTCGCGGCGCCGAAAGCCAGCACACCGTCGTCCTTATCGACGGCGTCAAGCTGAATGACCCGTCCTCTACCCAGGGCGGCTTCAACTTCGGCAACCTCCTGATCGGCGACACGTCTCGCATCGAGATCCTGCGCGGCGCCCAGTCGACCCTGTGGGGCAGCCAGGCTATCGGCGGGGTGGTCAACATCGTCACCGCCGAGCCGACCGAAGCCCTGCAAGGCAGCCTCGACGCAGAGGCCGGCGCGCGCGGGACGACCTATTTCCGGGGCGGGATCGGCGGCGCCAACGACCGCCTGAGCTGGCGTTTGGCGGCCAGCCGCTATGACACCGACGGTTTCTCGGCCTTTGCCGCCGGCAAGGAAGACGACGGCTACACCAACACCGGCCTGTCGGGCCGCCTGAATCTGAAGATCACGGACGCCGTGTCGCTGGACCTACGCTCGGTCTGGTCGAACGGCCAGAACGACTTTGACGCCTTCAACGGCGACAGCCGTGAGTACGGCAAGACCAAGGAACTGGTCGGCTACGCCGGCCTCAACTTCGACCTGCTGGACGGCCGTTTCCGCAACCGGATCGGCTATGCCTACACCGACACCAACCGCCTCAACTACAACCCCGCGACTGCGGCCCAGCCTTTGACCTTCGACGCGGCGGGCGAGAACCGCCGTTGGGAATATCAAGGCACGTTCGCCGTCACCGAGACGCTCAACACCACCTTCGGCATCGAGAGCGAGCGTTCGGAAATGCGCACCCGCTCCCCGTCGGCCTTCAACCTGAACCCGGCCTTCGCACGCGGTCAGGCGGACCTCGACAGCGCCTATGCCCAGGTGCAGTGGACGGTGCTGGACGGTCTGACCCTGACCGGGGGCCTTCGTTACGACGATCACGCCCAATACGGGGACAACCTGCTGGGTCAGCTCGCGGCGGCCTGGGCCCTGAACGACGGCGACACCGTCGTGCGCGCCAGCTGGGGCCAGGGTTTCCGCGCGCCGGGCCTGTATGAGCTCTACAGCGAATACGGCAATCTGACGCTGCAGCCGGAAGAGTTCGACAGCTGGGAAGTCGGCGTCGAGCAGCGCCTGTTCGACCGCGCCGTGGTCTCGGCGACCTACTTCAACAGACAGGCCGACAACGAGATCCGCTACAATGGTTGCTCGACGCCCTCGACCGACCCGCTGTGCACCGTCAACGGCGTGGGCCGCTGGGGCTATTACCGCAACGTTCAGAAGACCGAGGCGCAAGGCGTCGAACTGATCGGCCGCGTGGACGTGACCGAGCGTTTGAATGTCAGCGCCAACTACACCTGGACCGACGCCAAGAGCGCCTCGGGCGCCACGGACGGCAAGCGCCTGACGCGTCGCCCCGAGCACATGGCCAACTTCGCCGCCGACTACGCCTGGCCGGTGGGGCTGAAGACCGGCGTGGCGGTGCGCTATGTGGGCGAGACGTTCAACAACGACGCCAACACGGTCGTCGTGGGCGAGTACACCCTGGTCGACCTCCGCGCCTCCTATCCGATCAACGACAACCTCGAAGTCTATGGTCGGATCGAGAACGCCTTGGACGAAGAGTATCAGACGGTCCTGAACTACGGCACGCCGGGTCAGGGCGTGTTCGGCGGCGTTCGCATCCGGTTCTGATCCGATGCATGACGCCGCGTTTCTGACGACGGCGACCCGGCACGGCGGCGGTCTGATGAGGGCCGCCGCCGCCTATCCCGACGCGCCGCGACCGTGGTTGGACCTGTCCACCGGGATCAACCCCGAGCCGTGGCGCGGTCCGCGCGCCCCGGAGGCGGAGCTGAACCGTCTGCCCGATCCCGCCGCCCTGGTCGCGCTGGAGACGGCGGCGGCGGCGGCCTTCGGCAGCGCGCCGGAACGGACGGCGGCGGCAGCCGGTGCCGAGGCGGCGATCCGCCTTCTGCCCCTGCTGCTGGGCGTGCGCTCGGTCGAGATCGTCGGTCCGACCTATGGCGCCCACGCCGAGGCCTGGCGAGCGGCGGCCGTGGCGACGCGCCTGATCGCAGCCGATCAGGCGGCGGCGTCGCAGGCGGGCGTGCTGGTCATCGTCAATCCGAACAATCCCGACGGCCGTCTGACCCGGCGCGCCGACCTGATCGCCATGGCGCGCGAGCGTTCGGCCGCGGGACGCTGGCTGGTGGTGGACGAGTCCTTCATCGAATGCGCGCCGGGCGACAGCGTGTCGGACCTGATCGAACCCGGCCTGATCGTCCTGCGCTCGTTCGGCAAGTTCTATGGACTGGCTGGCGTGCGGCTGGGCTTTATGCTGGCCGCGCCGGATATGATCCAGCGGCTGCGCGACTTGCTGGGAGATTGGCCGGTCGGCGCAGACGCCATCACCATGGGGCGCGGCGCCTATGCCGCCGCCGAATGGCGGTCGCGGACGTCCGCCGCTCTGGACGAACGGGCGGGGAGACTGGATCAAAGGCTGACGCGCGCGGGGTTCCAGATCGTGGGAGGAACCAGCTTGTTCCGCATGACGCGCACGCCGCACGCCGCACGCTGGTTCCAGCACCTGTGCCGGGGTGGAATCCTGACCCGGCCCTTCGACCATACGCCCGATGCTCTGCGCTTCGGCGTGCCGACCGAGCGGGATATGCGACGATTGGCCCGCGCGCTGGAGGCCTTCTCGTGAGTACGACGCGGCGAACGGCCTTGGTTGGAGCAGGGGCGGCCCTGATCGCCGCGCCCGCCGTGGCGCATCCTGCGCCCCGTCGCATCGTCTCGCTGAACGCCTGCCTCGACGCCATCCTGGTCCACGTCGCCGACCGAGGGCAGATCGCGGCCCTCAGCCACTATGCGCGCGAGCCGGTCGGCTCGACCATTTCCGAGGTGGCCAAGACCTTGCCCTTCACTTGGGAGACGGCGGAAGAGGTCATCGCTCTGCGCCCCGATCTGGTGCTGACCAGCCGCCACAGCGCCCTGGCCACCCGCAATGCCCTGGGCCGCATGAACATCCCGACCGAGCTGTTCGCCGTGCCCGACAGCGTGGCCGCCAGTGTGGATCAGGTGCGCGAGGTGGCCCGGCTGGTCGGTCGCCCGGCGCGGGGCGAGGCCCTGATCGCCCGCATCGAGGCGGCCCTCGCCGCCGCTGCGCCGCCGCCGGGATCGCAGCCGCTGAAGGCCCTGATCTATCAGCCCAACGGCTTCGCCGCCGGGCGGGGCACCCTGATGGACGAGATGATGACCCACGTCGGGTTCGACAACGTGGCTGGGCGGTACGGCCTCGGCAAATGGGGCAATGTCCCGGTCGAGCGGTTGCTGGCCGATCCGCCGCAGGTCCTGCTCAGCGGCACGCCGGCGCAGGGATCCCGCACCTGGGCCGACCGGGTGATGCGCCACCCGGCGCTGGCCTCGCTGTCCGGTCGGATGGTGCAGGCGCAACTGGACGAGAAGCTGCTCTATTGCGGCGGCCCGGTGCTGATCCAGACCGCCGCCGCTCTGGCTCAGGCGCGCCGCACGGCGCTGGAGGCCCTGACATGACCCTGCCGCGTCCCTTGATCATGATCGGGCTGCTGGCCCTGATCGCCGCGCTGTTCATCGCCAGCATGAGCGCTGGGCGCGTTTGGGTCCCGTGGAGCGGCTGGGCCGCCCAGCGTGGCGATCCGGCCTGGGCCATCCTGTTCGAGCTGCGTCTGCCGCGCACCGTCCTGGCCCTGATGGTCGGGGCGGTGCTGGGCCTGACCGGGGCGGCGCTGCAGGGCTATACGCGCAATCCGCTGGCCGATCCGGGCATGCTGGGCGTCTCGACCATGGCGGCGCTGGGCGCGGTGCTGACCTTCTATCTGGGCGCGGCGGCCAGCGCGCCCTGGGTGCTGCCCGGCGCGGCCATGGTCGGCGCGGGGCTGGGCGTGGTCCTGCTGCTGGCGCTGGCGGGGGCGACCAGCAGCGTCGTCACCTTCATCCTGGCCGGCGTGGTGATCCAGACCATGGCCGGCGCCGGGGTGGCCTTGGCGCTCAACCTCGCCCCCAACCCCTGGGCGGTGAACGAGATCGTCAACTGGCTGATGGGCTCTCTGGCCGACCGCAGCGTCGTCGAGCTGAAGTTGGCGGCGCCCGGCATGATCCTCGGCTGCCTGCTGCTGATGACCCAGGGGCGGACGCTAGACGCCCTGACCCTGGGCGAGGCCGGGGCGCGGTCGCTGGGGGTGCGGCTGGACATCGGTCGCTTGATGCTGGCGCTGGGCGCCGCGCTGGCGGTGGGTTCGGCGGTGGCGGTGACCGGGTCCATCGGTTTCGTGGGCCTGATCGTACCACACCTGCTGCGGCCTCTGATCGGGGCGCGGCCCGGCGGTCTGCTGCTGCCCTCGGCCCTAGGCGGGGCGGCCCTGGTGCTGGCGGCGGACATACTGGTGCGGCTGACGCCTTCGGCGGCGGAGATCAAGCTGGGCGTGGCCATGGCGGCCCTGGGCGGCCCCTTCTTCCTGGCTCTGTTGATCGGGATGCGGAGGAAGCTGGCGTGAGCATTCTGAGCGCGGACAATCTGTCTGTCCGACTGGGCGACAAAGCGGTTCTGGACGGCGTCGGCGCGGTCTTCGCGCCGGGCTTGGTGACGGCGGTGGTCGGGCCGAACGGGGCGGGCAAGTCGACCCTGCTGGACTGTCTGGCGGCGTTGAGGAAGCCCGATGCCGGGCGCGTCACGCTGGACGAACGAGCGCTGGGCGACCTGCCGTCGCGAGAGCGGGCACGCCGCATCGCCTATCTGCCCCAGAACGCCGAGATCGCCTGGGCGGTGGACGGGCGGACCTTCGTGGGTCTGGGCCGCACGCCCTATGTCGGCGCCTGGGGCCTGACCGCTCAGGACTGGGCGGCGGTGGATCGCGCCCTGACCGTCACAGGCGTTCAGGCCTTCGCCGACCGTGTGGTTTCGAGCTTGTCTGGCGGCGAGCGGGCGCGCGTCCTGATCGCCCGCGCCCTGGCCGGTGATCCGCAATGGCTGCTGGCGGACGAGCCTTTGGCGGGGCTGGACCCCGGCCATGTGCTGGACGCCTGCGACCTGTTCCGGCGGCTGGCGGATGAAGAGGGGCGCGGCGTCATCCTCACCCTGCATGACCTCGACGCCGCCCTGCGGGTTGCAGACCGCGTGATCGTTCTGGCCGAGGGGCGGGTGCTGGCCGACGCCGCGCCGGTCGAGGCCCTGTCGCCCGCCGTGCTGAAGGCGGCCTATGGCGTCGAGGCCCGCACGCTGGACGGCCTGCGCGGTCCGGTGCTCGAAATGGTCGGCCGTGCCCGCTAGCGTGCCGACGCCGTGGATCGTCGCGGGCGCCCTGCTGGTCGAGGGGGCGTTCGGCTGGCCGCGCCGCCTCAGCCATCCGGTCGTCTGGATCGGCGGTCTGATAGCGACCCTGGAACGGCGCTGGAACCGCGCGGCGTGGCCAGCGAAGTCAAGGCGCGCGCTGGGCGTCCTGACGGTTCTGATCCTGGTGGTCGTGGCGGGCGGCGCGGGCTGGGGCCTTGAGCGGCTGGCCGCAACGGCGCCCTTCTGGCCGGGACTTGCCCTGTTGCTGATCTGGGGGGCGACGGGGCTGGCGGCGCGCAGCCTGTTCGACCACGTCCGCGCCGTGGCGCGTCCGTTGGCGGCCGGCGATCTGCCTGCTGCGCGCCTCGCCGTCAGCATGATCGTCGGTCGCGACGTCGAGGCGATGGACGAAGGCGAGGTGGCGGGCGCCGCGCTGGAAAGTCTGGCCGAGAGCTTTTGCGACGGGGTGGTCGCGCCGGTCTTCTGGTTCGTGGTCGGCGGTCTGCCGGGTCTGTTCGCCTACAAGGCCGTCAACACCGCCGACAGCATGATCGGCCACATGGAGCCGCGCTGGCGCGCCTTCGGCTGGGCGGCGGCGCGCACTGACGATGTGATGAACTGGATTCCTGCGCGGATCGCCGGGACCCTGATCGCGCTGGGCGGCTGGCAGGGCTGGCGCGTCATGTGGCGCGACGCCCGCAAGCACGCTTCGCCCAACGCCGGCTGGACCGAGGCGGCCATGGCGGGCGCGCTTCGGGTTCGGCTGGGCGGGCCGGTTCGCTATGACGGGATCATCACCGACCGCCCCGATTTCGGCGACTGGGCGCCGCCGCGCGCCCATGATCTGAACCGGGGTCTTCGCGTCTATGGCCTGGCCTGCGCCGCCCTGATCTTGCTCTTGATTGTAGGAGGCCTGGCATGGCCGCATTGATCTTGACCGACCTGTTCGCCGTGCCCGCCCTGGACCGGGCGCCCCAGTCTGCTTTGCAGCAGATGCTGGACGGCAAGGCCAAGCCGCCGGGCGCCCTGGGACGGATCGAGGAACTGGCCCTGACGCTGGGCCTGATCCAGCAGCGGCTGAAGCCGGTCGTCGAGCGCCCGGTGCTGCTGGTCTTCGCCGGCGACCATGGCCTGACCCGCTCGGGCGTGGCGGCCTTTCCGTCCGGCGTGACCGTGGCCATGGTCGATGCTCTGCTGGCGGGCAGGGCCAGCGCCAACGCCTTTGCCCGCGTGGTCGGGGCGAAGGTCCAGGTGATCGACGCGGGCGTGGCCGCCGACTTGTCGGACCGGGCGGGCCTGATCCACGCCAAGGTCGCATGGGGCACGCAGGACGCCTCGGTCGAACCGGCCATGACGTCCGCTCAGGCCCAGGCCGCGCTGCTGGCGGGCGCGCGTGTGGCGCAAGCCGCAATCGCCGATGGCGCTGATCTGATCGCCTTGGGTGAAATGGGCATCGGCAACAGCGCTTCGGCGGCTCTGCTGATGCATCGGCTGGCCCCTGCTCCGCTGGACGATTGCGTGGGGCAGGGGGCGGGACACTCGCCGGAAGGCATGGCGAGGAAGCGCGCGGTTCTGGCCAGGGCTGGGGCCCGATCTGATGTCACCGCGCCCTTCGATGTGCTGACCCAGTTCGGCGGCTATGAGATCGCCATGATGGCCGGCGCCCTGTTGGCGGCGGCCAGGGCCGGGGTCCCGGTTCTGGTGGACGGCTTCATCGGCACGGCGGCGGCCCTGCTGGCGGTGCGCCTGGTCCCCGCGGCCCGCGACTATTGCCTGTTCGCCCACGCCTCGGCCGAGGCGGGGCATCGCCTGATGCTGGACGCCATGAATGCCCGGCCTCTGCTGGAGCTGGACATGCGGCTGGGCGAGGGGACGGGCGCCCTTCTGGCTGTGCCGCTGGTCAAGGCGGCCTGCGCCCTGCTGTCCGAGGTCGCCGAATTGGCCGACGTGCTGGAGGCCGCGGGGTGATCCGGCATGAGGCGCGCCTGTTCGTCTGCGCCGTGCAGTTCCTGACGCGCATCCCGACGCCGCAACTGGCCGGTTTCCAGCCGGAATGGATACAGCAGAGCGCGCGCTACTATCCGTTGGTCGGCCAGGTCGTCGGGGCGCTGTCCGCCCTGACCCTCTATGGTGCGGCCCAGGTCTGGAACCCGTGGATCGCGGCCCTGCTGGCGGTGGCGGCGGGTGTCGTGCTGACCGGCGGCTTTCATGAGGACGGACTGGCCGATACGGCGGACGGGCTGGGCGGGGGCCTGACCCGTACGCGGCGGCTGGAGATCATGAAGGACAGCCGGTTGGGCTCCTATGGGGCCCTGGCGCTGGGGCTGACCCTGGCTCTGCGCGTGGCGGCCCTGGCCATGCTGACCCAGGCCTCGCTCCTGTTCGCGGCGGTTGCGCTGCTGGCCTCGCATGGCCTGGGGCGGGCGGCGGCGGTCGGGGCCATGGCGATCATGCCCTATGGCGGCCACCCCGGCATGGCCAAGGAGGGCCGCCCAGATCGCGCCTCCTGGCTCGGACTGACCGTGGCCGCTCTGATCGCCCTGTGGCCGCTGACCTTCTTCTCGCCGGCCACGGGGGCAGGGGCTGTGGCGCTGGGACTGGCGACAGCCGCCATTCCGGCCTGGCTGGCCTGGCGGCTGATCGGCGGACGCACCGGAGATGTTCTGGGCGCGGTCGAGCAGGCGTTCGAGGTCGGCTTCCTGCTGGCCGTTGCCGGGCTGGCGGTGCGATGAAGCTGATCGTCGCGCCCTTGCATGAGGTGGCGGGTCTGGTGACGCGTCATCAGCCGTCGCACCTGATCAGCCTGGCCTCGCCCGGCCATGTCGATGCCCTCTTGGCCAAGGCTCCGCCGCACCGGCTGGACCTGAGGTTCAACGACATCGTCGAGCCGTGTGAAGGCCTGACGCCGCCGACCGAGGCGGATGTCGCCGCCTTGCTGGCCTTTGCGGCAAGCTGGGACGGGACGCGGCCCTTGCTCATCCATTGCTGGGCCGGGGTCAGCCGCTCGACGGCGGCGGCCTATGTGATCGCCTGTGACCGCACCGCGCCGGGCCGCGAGGCGGACTGGGCCAAGCGCCTGCGTAGCCTGGCCCCGACCGCCACGCCCAATCCCCTGATCGTGGCCCTGGCCGACCGCTGTCTGAACCGCGACGGCGCCATGACCCGCGCCGTCGCCGCCATCGGACGCGGGGCCGAAACCGCCTGGGGCCAAGCCTTTGAACTCGACCTGTCGCCTGAAAAAGAAACGTGCCGATGACCGAAGCTGAGCTGAACGCCCGCCACGCCGAGAAGATGAAGAAGGTTCAGGCCGCCCGCGCCCGGATGATGGCCGGCAAGACGGTCGAGCGCGGTCTGGTCATCGTCCACACCGGGACCGGCAAGGGCAAGACCACGGCGGCGCTGGGCATGGTCTGCCGCATGATCGGCCACGGGATGAAGACGTCGATCATCCAGTTCATCAAGGGGGCGATGGAGACGGGCGAACAGAACCTGTTCGACGGCTTTCCCGATCTGGTCGAGATGCGGCCCATGGGCGAGGGCTTCACCTGGGACACGCAGGACCGCACCCGCGACATCGCCAAGGTGCGCGAGGCGTGGGACGCCGCCAAGGCGCGGATCATGGATCCGGAGTGGAAGATGGTCGTGTGCGACGAGCTGAACATCGCCCTGCGCTATGATTATCTGCCGGTCGAAGAGGTGCTGGCGGTGCTGGCCGCCCGCCCGGCCGATACGCACGTCGTCATCACCGGCCGCAATGCGCCGCCCGAGCTGATCGAGGCGGCGGATCTGGTTACCGACATGCAGATGGTCAAGCACCCGTTCCGCAGCGGCGTGAAGGCGCAGGCCGGGGTCGAGTTCTGATGACGGCGCGCCTGATCGTCTGCACCACCTGCCGTCATTCGGACGAGGAGCCGGTGGACGCCGAAGGCCGCACCGGCGGCCAGCGTCTGCTCGGTCTGATTGAAGCCGCGGGGGCGGACGTCGACGGTCTTCGTGTCGAGGAACAGGCCTGTCTTTGGGCCTGCGCCAGCCGCTGTTCCGTCTATCTGTCCGGGCAGAACAAGCCCGGCTATCTGGCGGGGCGGTTCGCGCCGACGCCAGAAGACGCCCAGGCCGTTGTCGACTTCGCCCGCCTCTACGCCGCCAGCCCCGAGGGCGCCGTCGCCTATCGCGACTGGCCCGAAGGCATCAAGGGGCACTTCATCGCGCGACTGCCCAACGGCGACTGACGTCTGCTGTCCGGGCTGTTCAGTCGCGGATGAAGTGGGGCAGGAAGCGAGAGGTGTTGCGGGTGATCAGGCTGACATCCTCGCGCAGGCTCATGCCGGCGGCCTCGTCTCCGACAACCCATGAGCCGACGATGACATGGTTGCCGTCGAAGCTCGGCGGATTGCAAAGTGCCTGACGGATCCAGCGTCCCTCGCCATAGCCGCCGTCGATGATCTCGGCGACGCTACGGCCCTGGTCGATCAGTTCGACATTGGCGCCTTCGCGTGAAAACAAGGGCTTGCGGACGTAGGATGATCCAAGGGCTGAATGCGCCGGATCGTCCTCGAAATAGGCTTCCAGCAGGTTGGGGTGGCCGGCATGGCGTTCCCACAGCAGGGGCAGGATCGCCTTGTTGGACAGGATGCTCTTCCACGCCGGTTCCAGCACCGTCATCCCCGCCATCGGCAGCGGCGCGGCATAGTCGTCGCGCAGCATCTGCTCCCACGGATAGAGCTTGAACATCGCCTGGATGATCCAGTTCTCGTGGTCCACGAACTGTCCGTCCGCGTTCAGGCCGATCTGGTCGATGGCGACGAACTGCGGGTCCAGCCCGGCCTGCTGGGCCAGGTCTTCGAGGAAGCGCACGGTCTGGCGATCCTCGACGAAGTCTGCGTCCGAACTGAAGTGGACGAAGCCGCCGCCCGGGAAGATGGCCCGGAAGCGCTCAACTAGCTTCTCGTGCAGGCTGTTGAACTGATCGACGTCGGCGGGCAGGACGCCGGCCTTGATCTGATCCTCCAGCCACAACCACTGGAACACCGCCGTCTCATAGATGCTGGTCGGGGTGTCGGCGTTGTATTCGTAGAGCTTGGCCGGACCCGTGCCGTCATAGGCGAAGTCGAAGCGGCCATAGAGCGACGGATCGCCCCGGTTCCAGCTGGCGGCGACGTAGTCTCGCATGGACTCGGGGATGTCGAGGTGCTCCATCAGCCGTTCGGACTGGACCGCCTCGGCGACCAGATCCAGGCACATGGCGTGCAACTCCTCGGTCGGCGCCTCGATCCCGTCCTCGACCTCGGCCATCGTAAAGGCATAGGCGGCGGTTTCGTCCCAATAGAGTTCGCCGCCGGTGTGACGCCAGGTGAAGCCGAGGCTGTCGGCCTGGGCGTCCCAGTCAGGGCGGGGATCAAGGCGCAGACGTTGCATGGATCAGGCCGGGTCCTTGTCCGCGATGGGCGCAGATTGGCCGATGCGCGGGGTGACGATGGTCACATCCTTCTGGGTCAGGCGAGCCAGGACGTCGTCGGCCGAGGAATGGCCGGGCAGGATGCCGGCGTCGCGCAGCTTGGCGTCCAGATCGGCGCCGGTGCGGCGGTCTTCCAGGGCCTGATTCTCGCGCAGTTTTTCTTCCTGCACGGCCTGGCGCTGCTTGATGCGTTGCAGGCTGTCGGCGGCTGAGCCGATGCGCGACTGGGCGCCGGCCGAGTTCAGCGCCACCGAGGTCTGGGCGCGCTGGACGGACTCGTTGACCTTGACGATGTCGATCTCGCGACGAAGCGTCTCGATCTTCTGGTCGGTCGAGGCGATGGCGGTGCGCAGCCGCGCCTCAGCCGTCTTCATGTCCTCGATCAGCGGGCCGCGGCTGTTGATCTCGACTTCCAGTTCGGCGATGCGGCCGGCGACTTCGCGCGCCAGATCGGTCTTGCCCTGACCCAGGGCCGAGCGCGCCGAGCTTTCATACTTGGCGATCTGGTCATGGAAGCTGGCCATTTCGTTTTCGGCCATGCGGCGGCGCGCCACCAGGCCGGCCAGGTCGTCGCGCGCCTTGCCCTGAGCGTTATCGGCGTCGCGGATTTCCTGATCGAGGATCTTCAGCGCATTGGCGTCGACGACGCCTTGGGCCGCGTCATGGGCGGTGCCGCGAAACAGGGCGGAGAGTTTTCTGAGCATGGACATGGTGGGGTCTCCGAGATCAGGCGGCGTCGGCGCCGAAGGTTTCACGCAGTTCGGTGGCGTCGATGGCGTTTTCCGCCAGGGTGCGCAACTCGATCAGGATGGTCTGCAGCGTCGTCTTGCACGACAGCTCGCCCATCAGCTCATAGACGTCCTCGCCGCCGACGTTAGTGATGGCGAAGTTCGACAGCGGCACCACGCGCTGGGCCTTCAACAGGAACTCGTTGAAGGCGTGGCGGTCGGCCTGTTCGGCCACGGGCCACAGCAGCACCGAACAGACGATCTGGGCCCCGCCGACGCTGAGATAGACCGGCAGATCGCCGTATTCGTGCATGGTGGCCAGCAGCACGGCGTCCGCGCCTTCCAGCACGCGCAGGGTCATCTCGCCCTCGCGGACCAGAGGCGAGGCGTCCATGGCCTCCTTGATGGCCGGCACGGTCCAGGGGGTTTCGATCACGGCGTCCATGTGGTGGTCGTCTCCAGAAGTGATGGGGTCAGAAGTGGGGCGGCGCGCCCGGCCGGCAAGGTCTCGTCCGGCAAGATGGGGGCCGCGGGTCGAATCGGTGATGATGGCGCGGACGGCCGCCTTGACGTCGTCGCGTGCGGCCTCGGGCACCCAGAGCTCCAGCTTGACCAGCCCGGCCTCGCGGCGCGCCTGTCGCCACGCACGAATGCGCTCGGTCGCGGCGGAGGGAGGGGCGGGGGGCTTGGTCATGTTTCATGTAACGCGTAACATGAACGCTTGACATCGGGCAATGCAGGACGGAATTTCAGACCATGACCCGCATCATTCGGTCGCACCGTCTGTGTTTTCTCGCAGTCGGCTCGCCGCAGGCCTAGATAGTCACTCATGTTCAAGAAGCTTTTCGGACAGTCGGAGAAGGCCGCGCCCGCATCGCGCCTCGCCACAGTGCGCAACATCACTGTGGGTCGCACCGTGGCGCTGGACCCGCTGGCCTGGCGTCGGCTGGGCGATGAGACTCTTTTCACCCTGGACCGCGACGTGCTGGACATCACGGCCCAGGGTCTGGTCACGCTGGACGGCGGGCAGTTCGTTCACCGCTTCTATACCGACGACCACGTCATGCTTCAGGCCATGAGCGACGACGAGGCTGGGGCCGAAAGCTACGACTTCAGCCTGTTCATCCCCTGGACCTCGGCCTATCCGCCGGGCGAGCGCGAGCGCCGTATCTGGCGCGACCGCTTGTCGGCGCCGGTGTTTCATGGCGCGGCCGAGGAACTGCCCGACTATCCGCGCTTCTGGTTCTCTGAAAGCGACGCCGTCCAGCCGCCCGTCACTCTGTGGGAAACCATCTGGGACGACCGCACGGCGGTTACGCCCTATGCGAAGATCTTCCAGACCTGCATGCTGTACGGGCGCGACCTGGCTGGCGGACGCGAACTGATGATCGCCTTGGAGCAGCAGCCCGAGGGCGGCGAGACGACACACGAAATCATGATCGGCATTCCTCTGGAAATGGCCGAGTTTCGCGCCTGACGGCGCCTGGGGAGATGCAGCAGATGTTCGACTGGTTCACGTTTCAGCAGGGGGCGATCGCCTTCCTGATCGCCTTCGCCATGGCCGGGGTCTTCACCCTGGCGTTCAAGCTGATCTACCAATGGGTCACGCCCTATCACGAGCATACGCTGATCCGGGAAGGCAACACCGCCGCTTCCATCGCTCTCGGCGGCGCCCTGATCGGCTACGTCCTGCCCTTGGCCTCGGCCCTGTCGCACACCGTCAGCCTCATGGAGTTCGCCGCCTGGGCCCTGCTGGCCGGCGTGATCCAGATCCTGGTCTTCGACACCATCAGCCGCATGGCCTTCCGCAACCTGGTCGTCCGCATCGAGGCGGGCGAGATCGCGGCGGCGGTCTATCTGGCCGCCATCTCCATCTGCGTCGGGCTGCTGAACGCCGCCTGCATGACGGCGTGACCGCGATGACTGATCCCAAGGACCTGCCGAAGACCGTAACGATGCGCCGGATGAAGCGCTCGCGCATCCTGCACGTCAGCAGCCTGATGGCCACCGCCAGCTTCTCTCTGGCCGCCTGCGGGTCGCCCCAGCGCGTGGCTGCGCCCGAGCCGGAGCCCACCCCGGTCTATACCTCGCTGGACGAGTGCCGCGCCGCCAACGACATCTCGGACGCCGAGTGCGACGCCGCCCAGGCCGCCGCTCAGAAGGCCGCCGCCGAGACCGCGCCGCGCTACGCCACCCAGTCCGAATGCGAAGGTCAGTGGGGGCCGTCGCAGTGCCAGCCGAACAACAGCGGCGGCGGCTCCTTCTTCACGCCGCTGCTGGCTGGTTTCGTCGTCGGCCAGATGCTGAACGGCGGCGGCTATCGCGGGGGCGGCCCGATGTACCGGGATCGCAACAACCAGTATTCCAACGGTTATGGCGGCGGTTACGCCTATCGCGACTATCGCACCGGCCAGACCCTGACCAACGGCCGGGAATACGGCGACGTGGCCCGTCAGGCCCCCAGCCGGGTGCAGAGCCGCACCACGGTCGTCTCGCGCGGCGGATTCGGCGGCGGCGGTCGAGGGTACGGCGGCTAGGTTGTTCGCCGATGCTGAGACAAGGGTGCTGTCGCCCTTGACGTGAGCGGGCAGGGGGCTACGAACCCCGGCCCCTCTCCCCGCAGGTTTTCCCATGACGTCCGCGACGCCCGCCACGATTGGCATCGACTTCGGCACGACCAATACGGTGGTGTCGCTGACCCATGGCGACGGCCCCGCGACCCTGGTGCGGTTCCAGACGGACGAGAAGGACCTGTTCGCCTTCCGCTCGGCGCTGAGCTTCCAACTGCACGAGGCCCGCGACGGCGGCTCGCCCGAGCGTGTGATCGAGGCCGGGCCCTGGGCCATCGACGCCTATGTCGAGGACCCGCTGGACACCCGCTTCATCCAGTCGTTCAAGACCTTCGCCGCCAGCGCCGCCTTTACCGAGACTCGCATCGACAACCGCCGCTATCGCTTCGAGGATCTGCTGTCGGCCTTCCTGTTGCGGCTGAAGCACCATGCCGACGGAGCCATGGACGACCTGCCGCCGCGCATCATCGTCGGCCGTCCCGTGACTTTCGCGGGCGGCAATCCCAACGAGGCCCTGGCGCTGGAGCGTTATGAGGCGGCCTTCGCCCGTCTTGGTTTCACCGACATCCGCTATGCCTACGAACCCGTCGGCGCGGCCTTCTTCTTTGCGCGCGAGCTGAAGCAGGACGCCAATGTCCTGGTCGCCGACTTCGGCGGCGGCACCAGCGACTTTTCCATCGTGCGGTTCGAGCGGGCCGACGGCGCCCTGAAGTCCACGCCGCTGGCGCGGTCGGGCGTGGGCGTGGCGGGCGACGCCTTCGACTATCGGATCATCGACCAGCTGGTCTCGCCGGAACTGGGCAAGGGCAGCCTGTACCGCGCCTTCGACAACCGCCTGCCGATCCCGCAGCGCTACTATAGCGCCTTCGCCCGCTGGGATCAGCTGGCTCTGCTGCGCGCCTCCAAGGACATGCGCGACATTCGCGGTCTGGCCTCCACCGCGCTGGAGCCCGAGAAGATCGAACGCTTGATCGAGGTGCTGGACGACAACCACGGCTATGCTCTCTACCGCGCCGTCTCGGGTCTGAAAGAGGCCCTGTCGCGGGACGAGGAGGCGGTCTTCTCCTTCCTCGCCGGATCGGTGCGGATCGAGAAGCCGGTCAAACGCACGGACTTCGAGGGCTGGATCGCGCCCGAGCTTCAGGCCATGGAGGCCGCCGTCGACGAGGCCATGGCCCAGTCAGGTCTGGAGGGCGCGCAGATCGACCGCGTCTTCCTGACCGGCGGCACCTCCTTCGTCCCGGCGGTGCGCGACATCTTCATCCGCCGCTTCGGCGCCGACCGCATCGAAACCGGCGGCGAGTTCGAATCCATCGCCTCCGGCCTGGCCCTCATCGGCCGCGAGGCGGATCTCGACCTGTGGAGCCAGAAGGCGGCCTGATCTTGCCAGTTTAAGGAGCGCCCGTGGGGCCTGAGTTAGCGGTCCACGTGGCTTCGCATGCGGCGTTAGGGCTGTTGGCGTCCACTGGTTACTTCTCTGGTCGTATGGTTCAACAATCCCTGGTATTTTTTTGGTGTGGGGTGCTCTGATTGCATGGGGCGGCCGCAGAGGAGGATACTATGATCCGTATGTTTATGCTTTCAGCATCTGTTCTGCTTGGGTCTATGACTGCAGCTCCTGCGAAGGATGTCGAAGGAGACCCGATGGTTGGGTGTGTCTATCCGAACCAGATCGAGCGAGTTGGATACCACGTTCTTCCGGAAAGCCGATATTTCCAAGCGTCACGGGGACGCGTCTACCGATTGGACACCCAGCACGCATGTTTTGAGCCCTTTACCCTGAGGGTGCGCGTGGAGCCTCACTTAGCGACCAGCGCCAGGATGTGTCCAGGGGACCAAGTGCGAGTGACAATGTCGGTGTCGGGAGTCCCTCGTTCCAGCTTGGCTAGATTGTCTGGACCAATCAGAGATCCAGCGGAAATCAGGAGCGCACGTTCAGGTCTAGCTCGCTGAACGTCATACTGACGGATTGCCAAGGCTGAACTATGCGTGACTGTTTCGCATGGAGCCGTCACACTCGAAGCAACGAGAGGGTGACTGTTTATTGGGCTGGGAGCTAATCCCGGCCCGCCAGCCGTTCGTCCAGCCAGGCGTAGGCCGTGTCCAGCATCCGCTTCTCATCAGCCACGCCATAGGCATCGCGTTTTTCCCTCTGGCCGCAGGGCGTCGGCCACCAGCTGCTGCGGCGGCGTCGAGACATAGTGGTCGAACACCCGGCATCATCCGCACCTCGAGCGCCTTGGCGGGGGCGAGGGGCATCAGTCGCACAGGCCGGGATAACGCACGGTCAGATGCTCGATGATGGCCGTGGCCTCGACGACCGTGCGCTCGCCGTCCTGCAGCACCGGAAACTTTCGGATCGGCCACAGCGCCGTCAGTTCAGCGAAGGCGCCCTCGCCCTCCAGCAACCGGAACGCGAACGGCGTGTCGTTCTCATACAGCGCGATCAACGACTTCTGGCAGTAGGACGAGAAGGGGTGGGCGTAGAGCTTCATGGTGACTTTAGAACCTTGATGGTCGTCTGCGGACATTCCACGCGTCAGCTAAGGGTGGTTTGCGGTCCTACTCCGTACTCTCTGGTAGGCGGCAATAGGCCTCCAGCAATGCAGCAAAGGACGGAGCGACCTGCTCGACCGTGTCGAAATCATGATCCCAAATGTAGACGGCGTCACTGCGATCTCTCATGCGAAACGAGAGCAGGTTGCCCGAGCTATCGGTCGCGAAAGGGGCCAGATCATCAGGATAACCGAGCGGCCTCCAATCTCTGGTAGCCTCGACAGCCTCGTCTGGTGTCAGGAAGTCGCCCAGGTGCGGAAGATCCGATCTCTCGTCTATTGCGTCCCATAGTTCGGTGGTCGGTCTCGGCAGGCCGATGGCTAGGACCGCGCTGCGATAGGAGTCAGGATAGGTGTAGGACAACGCCTTCTCCGCCTGTTCCAGGGCGACCGGGCGCACCTTAACTGGTGGATAGTCCTCGTGAGACCAGCGTTGACTAAAAGCGCCAAGCCAAGCCGCTGGATCATTTTTCATAGCCACCTCACAGCTTGCTGCGTCCACGGGAGACAGCGCAGTCATGCCCACAGTTAGGACGGCCGCAAGCGATGAGGGAAGGCGCATGCCTCGATCCTAGCCGCGCAAGCAATGTCTGCAATGGGTTGAAAGCAGACATCTGAGCCAAACCAGAAACCGGAATTTGACCCCTCCGCCTCCCGATGCGAGATCGCGGCCCTCAGCAAGCGAGGGAACGCCCCATGACCATCACCCTGTACGGCATCAAGGCCTGCGACACGATGAAGAAGGCGCGCGTCTGGCTGGATGAAAACGGCGTGAACTACGCCTTCCACGACTACAAGGTCGCCGGCGCCAACATGGCCGATCTGAAGCGCTGGATCGCCGAGCATGGGTGGGAGGCGGTGCTGAACCGCGCCGGAACCACATTCCGCAAGCTGTCGGACACCGACAAGGCCGACCTGAACGTCGACAAGGCCGTGGCCCTGATGCTGGCCCAGCCGTCGATGATCAAGCGGCCGGTGCTGGATCTGGGCGACGGCCGGACCCTGGTCGGCTTCAAGCCCGAACGCTACGCCGAGGCGCTCCTCTAGTCTTAGGCGTCGCCTAATCCTCGACGGTGGTTTCCGGGCGGTCGTGGCCGTCCGCGCGTTCGGTGATCCACTGACCTGAGCTGTCCTCGAACTCGATCCACGAGGTGCGGTCGGGCACCTGCTGCTCGCGCGAGACGGCGACGGCGGCGGCGCGCGCGGCGTCATGGGTGGCGAAGGTCTCGGAGAAGCTGTCGCCCAGCTTGTAGGCCCAGCCCCCGTCGTGGGGGACGATGCGATAGATGATGCGGGTCATGGGCCACTCTGTCGATTGAGGATGGCTGACGCTTGGCCTCCGCGCGCCCGAAGTCGAGTCACGCTGTGGTGACGACCGCCGCCACCTTACAAAGAGTTCATGCGCGATCCTGCATCTGATCGGCGCGATCACCGCCTCTTGTTATCAGAAGGCCGCAGCGTCACGCTCGGCTCCACTATTCAAGAAGGGGCGAAACCCATGGAAGAGTTCATTCCCATAGCGTTCTTCATCATGATCGGCGCGATCGTGATCGTGCCGAACTGGCTGAAGAGCAAAGAGCGCAAGGAGATGCAGGCGACCCTGCGTTCGGCCATCGACAAGGGCCAGCCGCTGCCGCCTGAAGTCATCGACGCGCTCAGCAAGGAAAACATCAAGGCGCCGGCGACGGCGGCCCGCGACCTGCGCGTCGGCGTCATCCTGCTGGCGGTCAGCCTGGGCATCGCCCTCTTCGGTTATATGGTCAGCTTCGCCGAGATGGACGCCTTCTATCCGATCGCCGGCAGCGCCGCAGTGCCCGGCATGATCGGTCTGGCCTTCATCATCCTGAGCATTTTCAACAAGAACAAGGGCTGAGGGGCGACGGGGAGGGGAAACCGTCATGGCCAAGCCTTTACGCGATCTGCACGATGTCGAGCTCGCCGCCCTGTCGGCGGCGGGCGGTCGTCGCGAGTTCGGGGAGTTGGTGCGCCGCCACAGTCCGGCGGTGCGCGGCCTGCTGCGTCGGATGGGGGCGCAAGCCGCCCTGGCTGATGACGTGGCTCAGGACGCCTTTCTGCTGGCGTTCGAGAAATGCGCCGAGTTTCGGGGCGAGGGGACCTTCGGCGCCTGGATCAAGCGGATCGCCGCCCGCCTCTATCTGAAACGTCGCTCGAAGGACGCGCGCTATGTGGCTGAAATCGAAAACGACGAGGTCGCGCCCAGTGTCGACAGTGCGGGGCGCATGGACCTGGACGAGGCGATGAAGGGGCTGACCGAACCGGAGCGCCTGTGCGTCTCCCTGTGTCACGGGGCGGGCCTGTCCCATCCCGAAATCGCGGCCGCCATCAATTTGCCGCTTGGAACGGTGAAATCTCATGTCAAGCGTGGTCTGGATAAACTTCGGGCCCGGCTCCAGTCGGTGCCGGTTGCTCACGGGAGCGCATCCCATGTCGGTTGATGAATTCGACCCTGCCATTGAGCGCCTGTTCGCTCGGGCGCCGAGTTTCCCCGATTCGGCCCAGTTCGAGGCCGCCTTGGCTGCGAAACTGAACACGTCGTCACGTTTCAGGACCATGGCCCTGTCGGTCGCAGGTCTGGTCGGCGGCGTCATCGCCGTGCGTGAAGTCCTGAACGTCGATTTCAATTTCGCTTCCTCGGCGGTGTCCGCATCGGCCGGGTCGCAGCCGGCTCCCCAGGGGCTGAGCATGGCGGGCGTGGACGCCGCACAGGCCGCCCAATCCTTGCTGGACAGGCTGGGCCTGACCGGCCTGGACATGAGCGCCATGGGCGGAATGCAGATGTTCTGGGCCACCGCCGGGGTGCTGGTCGCCCTGCTGGCGGCCGGGGTGGTGAAACTGTCTCAGGAAATCTGACCGCCGTTTTCCTGACGAAGTCGCGACCTACTGCTGAAATTTCGGGTCGCGGCGTAAACGCCTGCGTTGCGGGCACGACGCCGACCCTCTAGGGTCGCGCCGGTTTAGCGACCAGTCTTGGCAGCGGTTTTTGGGGCGACGTTTCGTGGTTGATGTCTTCGAACAGGTCGAGGAGGAGCTTCGCTCCGATCGATACAAGCGTATGGCCCGCACCTGGCTGCCCATCGGCGCCGGCCTGCTGGCGGTCGCCCTTGTCGCCGCCCTGGCCTGGTGGGGCTGGCAGAGCTATCAGACGAATCAAGCCGACAAGGCCTCGGCCGCCTATGACCGCGGCATGATCGCGTTGCAGGCCAATAACCCGTCGGGCGCCGACGCCGCCTTCGCCGAAGCCGCCAAGACGGGCAACGGAGCCTACAAGGCCCTGGCCCTGATGCAGCAGGCCGGGATCGCCGTCTCGGCGAACAAGACCGAGGACGCCGTCAAGCTGTTCGACGACGCCGCTAAAGCGTCTCGCGACCCGATCATAGCCGACGCCGCCGCGCTGAAGGCCGTTTTCCTCATCATGGACACCGCGCCCCTGGCCGACATCCAGAAGCGTCTGGAGCCGCTGGCTAACGACAAGCGCCCGCTGCACGCCTTCGCCCAGGAAGCCCAGGCCATGGCCTTGCTGCAACACGGCAAGACCGCCGACGCCCGTCAGATCTTCGTGCAGCTGCAACTGGGTCAGAACGTGCCTGATTCGATTCGCCAGCGCGCCCAGGCCGGCGTTCAGGCCGTCGATTCCGGCACCGCCGCCGGTCTGGCCGCCATCGTCAAGGCCGCCGCCGCGACGCCGACGCCCGTTGCGGCCCCGGCTCCCGCTGCTGCTGCTCCGGCTCCCGCTGCTGAGGCGGCGCCCGCCGCCGCCCGCCCGTAATCTACGCTTTCAGGACGCCATTCATGAATCGTACGCTGAAAGTCGCCCTGTTGTGCGGCCTCGCTTTGACCGTCGCGTCGTGCGGCACTGTTCGCAACGCCCTGCCGTTCGGCCTGGGCAAGCCCAAGGAAGACGTCGCCAGGGCGTCCGAAGGCCAGCGCATCTCGATCTTGGAGTTCGAACAGCAGCTGGCCCCCTCGGCGGCCCTTTCGGGTCGTGACTTCTTCCTGCCGGGTCCGCAGGCCGCCACGGCCTGGACCCAGCCCGGCGGCAACGCCGAAAACTCGGTCGAGCACGTCATCGCCGCGCCGGAATTCTCGGTCGCCTGGAAGCGGAACATCGGCGCTGGGTCCAGCAACACGCGTCAGGTCATGGCTCCGGTCGTCGCTGACGGCGGCAAGGTCTTCGTGCTGGATGGCGAGGCCGGCGTGACCGCCGTCGACTCCGGCACGGGCGCTGTGCTGTGGAAGGCCGACGTCAAGGTCGACGAGCAGGACAAGGGCAAGCGCTTCCTGGGCATCGGCTTCGGCGGCGGCGTGGCTGTCAACGACGGCAAGGTCTTCGTTTCCTCGGGCTATCGCACCATGACGGCGCTGGACGCCGCGACGGGCGCCGTGGTCTGGCGCTCGACGGTCGACCTGCCGATCCACGGCGCGCCGACGGTCTCGGGCCAGCGCGTCTTCGTCATCGACGTCGACAATCAGCTGATCGCCTTCAACGTGAACACCGGCCAGCAAGACTGGTCCTATCGCGGCATCACCGAGCCGGCCCGCATCATGCGCGCCTCCAGCCCGGCGGTCAGCGGCGACACGGTGATCGCGCCCTTCTCCTCGGGCGAACTGGTCGCCCTGCGCGCCTCGAACGGCCAGCCCGTGTGGCAGGAGGTCCTGTCCCGGACCAGCCGCACCAGCGCCCTGTCGGAAATCCGCGACATCGCCGGACGTCCGGTCATCAGCCGCGGCTCGGTCTACGCCGTCAGCCATTCGGGCGTTCTGCAGGCCATGGATATCCGCTCGGGCCAGCCCAAGTGGTCCCTGCCGGTCGCGGGCGTCAATGCGCCCCTGCCGGTCGGCGACGTGGTCTATGTCGTGTCCAAGGCGGGCGAACTGACCGTGGTCAACCGCGAGTCGGGCCAGGTCTACTGGACCCGCGACCTGAACGAGGGCCGCGTTCGCCAGGAAGGCGGCGTCCTCGGCTTCGGCAAGCGCACCGTGCGTCCGACCTGGTCGGGTCCCATCCTGGCCTCCAACCGTCTGGTGCTGGTCAATTCGGACGGCGAGGCCGTGGCCTTTGATCCGAAGACCGGCGTGCAGCAGTCCAGCGTCAAGCTGGGCGCGGCGGCCTATATCGCCCCCGCCGCCTATAACGGCGCCCTCTATGTCCTGACGGACAAGGGCGAGCTGGTCAGCATCCGCTGACCTTTTTCCTGTTTTTGAGTTAGAAAGCCGACATGGCTCTAAAAGTCGCCATCGTCGGCCGGCCCAACGTGGGCAAGTCGACACTGTTCAACCGACTCGTCGGCAAGCGTTTGGCGCTTGTCGATGATCGCCCGGGCGTGACCCGTGACCGTCGCTATGCCGACGGCAATATCGGCGACATGGATCTGACGCTGATCGACACGGCCGGCTACGAAGACGTCACCGACGACAGCCTGGAAGCGCGTATGCGCGAGCAGACCGAGGCCGCGCTCGACGACGCCGAAGTGGTCATGTTCATGATGGACGCCCGCGAGGGCGTGACGTCGCTGGACCGCATCTTCGCCGAGCGGCTGCGCAAGGTGCACAAGCCGATCATCCTGCTGGCCAACAAGTCCGAAAGCCGCGAGAGCGGCGGCGGCGTGGGCGAAGCCCACGCCCTGGGCTTCGGCGAGCCGGTCGCCATCTCGGCCGAGCACGGCGAGGGCATGGCCGACCTGTATCAGGCCCTGCTGGCCGCCTCCGCCGACATCTTCATCGAAGAGATCGACGAGCCGGACAAGCCGATCCGCATCGCCATCATCGGCCGCCCCAATGCGGGCAAGTCGACGCTGATCAACCGGATGCTGGGCGAAGACCGGCTGCTGACCGGGCCTGAGGCCGGCATCACCCGCGACTCCATTTCGGTGGACTGGGAATACGAAGGCAAGGCGATCCGCTTCGTCGACACCGCCGGGATGCGCCGCAAGGCCCGCGTCCAGGAGAAGCTGGAAAAGCTGTCGGTCGCCGACACCATCCGCGCCATCACCTTCGCCGAGGTGGTCGTACTGGTGATGGACAAGGACGACGCCTTCGACACCCAGGACCTGCAACTGGCCGACCTGGTCGAGCGCGAAGGCCGCGCCCTGGTCTATGTCGCGTCCAAGTGGGACCTGGAAGAAGAGCCGCAGGCCAAGATGGCCGAGCTCAAGTCCCTGGCCGAAAACAAGCTGCCGCAGCTGAAGGGTTCGCCCTTCGTCGCCCTGTCGTCGCACAATGGTCGCGGCGTTGAACGGCTGATGCCGGCCATCATCAAGGCCTATGAAACCTGGTCGGTGAAGGTCAAGACCAAGGACCTGAACACCTGGCTGGCCATGGCCACCCAGAGGCACCCGCCGCCCGCCGTCAACGGCAAGCGCGTGAAGCCCAAGTACATGGCCCAGACCAAGGCTCGTCCGCCCACCTTCGTGCTGATGGCCAGCCGCGCCTCGGACATGCCGGAGCACTATCAGCGCTATCTGGTGAACTCGTTGCGCGAGAGCTTCGACCTGCCCGGCACGCCGATCCGGCTGACGGTCAAGTCGGGCGCGCCCAACCCCTATGCCGAGGGCGGCGCCAAGTCGGGTCCTGAACGCTACAAGGGCACGGCCAAGACCGCGCCGCGCAAGGTGCTGAAGGCCGAGAAGGCCGCCGAGGCCCTGTCGAACCTGCCCGGCAAGGCGCTGGAGCAGAAGAAGTCGGGCATCAAGCCCAAGGTGAAGGCCCTGGGCGGTCTGAAGGCCAGCTCCAGCAAGAAGGCCGGCCAGTCCATCGCGGTGCAAAAGGGCGCCCGCGGCGGCGCCCGGCAGGTCTCGCGCTCCGGCCGGGTCCGCACCGGCCAGAAGCACGCGCCTAAGAAGTAGGGCCGCCAAGGCCTCAAACAGACGAAGGGCGAGCCGTCAGCAATGACGGCTCGCCCTTTTCAATTTCGCAGACGGCTTCGTGGCCTCTGCAAGCCCAGAGGGGCGGCGACTAGGCTGACTGAGCCTGCTTCCAGTCCTTGAAGTTGACAGTCATGGGCGGGGTCAGGTCGGGGCGGGTCAGCTCGACCATCAAGGGGCCGATCTCGGACGGATGCGGCAGGACCTCGGGGTCTTCGCCTGGGAAGGCCTGCGCGCGAAGCTGGGTGCGCATCCGGCCGGGATCGACGATAGCGGCGCGGACAGAGGTGCTTTCGATCTCGTCGGCCCAGCATTTGACCAGGGCCTCGGCCCCGGCCTTGGTCGCGGCATACATCCCCCAGAAGGCGCGGGGATTGGCCGCCACGCTGGTGGTCAGATAGACGGCGCGACCGGCGTCCGAGGCCCGCAGCAGCGGCTCCAGCGAGCGGATCAGGCGATAGACCCCGGTGAAGTTGATCTTCTCGATCTTGGCGAACTCGCGCGGCTCGGCGTGAGCCACCGGCGTAAGGCCCGACGGCCCCATGGTCGCGGCGGCCTGAACCCAGATGTCCAGCTTGCCGAAGCGCTCGAACAGGGCGCCGCCCAGACGGTCGATGGCGCCGCCGTCGACCAGGTCGAACGGGACCAGGGTGGCGTGCTGGCCGGTGGCGGCGAATATGGCGTCGTCCAGCTCTTCCAGGCCGCCTTGGGTGCGGGCGGTCGCCACGACGTGGGCGCCGGCCTTAGCCAGGGCGAGGGCGGTCTCATAGCCTATGCCGCGCGAGGCGCCGACGACCAGAGCGATACGGTTGGCGAGGGGGAGGGAAGCGTGTTCGGACATGGTGGGCTGATAGCGCGACCCGTCGCGGGTTGGAAGGAGGGGGCTGAGATTGGTGCAGCTTGATCCCTCTCCCGGCGGGAGAGGGCTTGAGCGCACGAGAGCGCAAGCGATCGTTCTTGCGCGAAAGGGTGAGGGGCTGAGGGTCCATTCGGCGCAAGCCGTGGAGCGATGACTTACGCCGACGGTTGACGGCGACCCTCACCCTTTCGCCTTGCCAATCGCTACGCTCTTGGAGGCTCAAGCCCTCTCCCATTGGGAGAGGGAAGGCAAACTAGTACCCCGGCGCGGGCTGCCATAGACTGAAGCTCACGCCCTGATCGTCGGCGACGATGGCGGACAGGCCGGAGGGGCTTTCGGCGGGGATGGCGGCGTGTCCGCCCAGTTCACGCACGCGGGCGCAGACCGCGTGAATGTCGTTCACGCGGAAGTAGAGATGGGGAAAGGCCCTGTGTTCGCCCTTGGTGATGCCAAAGGCCGGGTCCGATCCCTTTACGTGAGCGTAGGTCGGGTGCGAGTCGGCTTCGTCGAACGTCCAGCCGAACAGACCCGCATAGAAGGCGCGGGCCTTTTCGACGTCAGGCGTGTCGATGGTGAAGTAGCCGAGCTGGATCATCCCGCCTTAAGCGGTCACCAGCAGGGAAAGTTGCGCACCGCGTGCGTCGCGGCCGCCTTCTTCGATTTCGCGGTCCACCAGACGGGTCGGATAGTCGCCGGTGAAGTAGTGGTCCGTGAACTGCGGCTGGGCCGGATCGCGCGGTCCCACGCCCATGGCGTCGTACAGCCCGTCAATGGACAGGAAGCCCAGCGAATCGACTTCCAAGATGGCGCGCATCTCGTCCATGGAATGGGTGGCGGCCATCAGCTGCGTCCGCTCGGGCATGTCGATGCCGTAGAAGTCGGGGAAGAGGATCTGCGGGCTGGCCGAGCGCAGGTGGACCTCCTTGGCGCCGGCCGCGCGGACGGCGCGCACCAGCTTCAGCGAGGTGGTGCCGCGCACGATCGAATCGTCGATCAGGACGACGCGCTTGCCTTCCAGCGCGGCGCGGTTGGGGCTGTGCTTCATGCGCACGCCCTTCTGCCGGGCGCCCTGGCTGGGCTGGATGAAGGTGCGGCCCAGATAATGGCTGCGGATGATGCCCATCTCGTAGGGGATGCCGCTTTCCTGGGCATAGCCCAGGGCCGCCGGCACGCCCGAGTCCGGCACCGGCACGACCACATCGGCGTCGACCTGGAACTCGCGCGCCAGACGGCGGCCCATTTCCTTGCGGACGTTATAGACCGAGCGGCCGTTCACCACGCTGTCGGGGCGGGCGAAATAGACATATTCGAACAGGCAGGGGCGGGCGGCGCGGGCCGGGAAGGGCTTGATCGAAGTCAGGCCTTCCTCGTCGATGACGACGACTTCGCCATGCTCGACATCACGGATGAAGGTGGCGCCGATGGTGTCCAGCGCGCAGGTCTCGGACGCCAGAACCCAGGCCTCGCCGACCTTGCCCAGCACCAGGGGACGGATGCCCAGCGGGTCGCGGGCGCCGATCATCTTGAACCGCGTCTGGGCGACCAGGGCGTAACCGCCCTCGATCCGGCCCAGGGCGTCGATGAAGCGCTCAATGATCTTGGCCTTACGGCTGCGGGCGATCAGGTGAAGGATGGCTTCGGAGTCCGAGGTGGACTGGAAGATCGCGCCTTCGGACACAAGTTGTCCGTGCAGGTGCTTGAAATTCGTCAGGTTGCCGTTGTGGGCGATAGCGATGCCGCCCTGGTCCAGATCGGCGAACATCGGCTGGATGTTGCGCAGGAAGCTGCCGCCGGCGGTGGAATAACGGGTGTGGCCGACCGCGGCGCCGCCGGGCAGGCGGGTGGTCAGCTCGGCGTTGCCGAAGGCCTCGCCCACCAGGCCCTGATGGCGCTCGGTGTAGAAGCGGTCGTCATGGACGCTGGCGATGCCGCAAGCTTCCTGACCGCGATGCTGCAAGGCGTGCAGACCCAGGGCCACGATGGAGGAGGCTTCGTTCTCGGGCGCCCCCCAGACGCCGCAGACGCCGCACTCCAAGCGGAGTTGATCATCCTCCGGCTCGCGCCAGTGTTCGCGGTGAATGATGGGATCGGCGATATGGTGGCGCATCGTCAGGCTCCGATGACCGGGAACAGGGTAACTCAGGCGGTGGCGCCGCGCACGTAGTCCGCCATTACGTCGAGGGCAAGGCTCATTGATCGGAAAACCCTTCGCGGACGGAAGATCCGACGACGGGCGTGAGCGCGTCTGCGCCCTTTCCGAGCGTCGGCAGCACGATCTGGATGATCTCGGCGGCCTTGGCGCTGACCGGGGCCAGGGTGGCCTGGGTCAGCCAGCGCGGGGGATTGTCGGTCATCACCCCCATGATGGTCAGGTGGGCGCCGCCGATCAGGGCCAGGGCTCGCACCAGTCCAAGCAGCAGACCAAAGGTCTGGTCAAAGGCGCCCAGCGCATTTCCGCGCGCGCCCTTGGAAATGGCCGAGCCGAGGAAGCGCAGGCCGAAATAAAGAATCAGGAAGGTCAGCCCCACGGCCAGCACCGACCCGGCCCAGTCAGGATCGACCAGCGACCGCCCGAACGGCGCGGTCCACGGCAGGGTGATCAGGGCCAGCAACCCCGCCAGGAAGAAGCTGAACAGGGCCGTCAGCTCGCGCACGCCGCCCCGGAACCAGCCGGCGGCGCCGGAAGCCAGGAGCACAAGGATGACGAAGACGTCGTAGCCGGTCACGCGCGCTGAGGTCCTTAGAAGAGGGGGCGCTGGAGGAAGAGAGGCCGCCTCAATAGCGGTTTTGGGAGATTCGCTCGACCACCTCGGTCAGCAGGCCGGCGGAGGTGATGGCGACGTCGCCCTTCTTGACCTTGCCCTTGGCCTGGGCCGGGGCCAGGGCGCGGTCGAAGCCCAGCTTCTGCGCCTCTCTCAGCCGGGCCTCGGCGCGATTGACGGCGCGGACCTCGCCCGACAGGCCGATCTCGCCGAAGACGACGCAGCCCTGGGGCAGGGGCATGTCCAGCGCTGAGGAAATCAGGGCGGCGGCGGCGGCCAGGTCGGCGGCGGGTTCGCTGATCCGCAGGCCCCCGGCGATGTTCAGATAGACGTCCTTGTCTCCGAAGCCGAGACCGCAGCGCGCCTCCAGCACGGCGAGCAGCATCGCCAGGCGGCCATTGTCCCAGCCGACGACGGCGCGTCTTGGCGTGCCGTAGGCAGAAGGGGCGACAAGCGCCTGTATTTCCACCAGAACAGGCCGCGACCCTTCGATGCCGGCGAAGACGGCGGCGCCCGGCGCCCGCTCCTTGCCTTCGCCCAGGAACAGGGCGGACGGGTTGGTCACTTCACGCAATCCGACGTCGCTCATCTCGAAGACGCCGATCTCGTCGGTGGCGCCGAAACGGTTCTTGCCGGCGCGCAGGATGCGGAAGGGATAGCCGCGCTCGCCCTCGAAGCTGAGGACGGCGTCGACCATGTGCTCGACCACGCGCGGCCCGGCGATCTGGCCGTCCTTGGTGACATGGCCGACCAGGACGATGGCCGGGCCGTTGTCCTTGGCCAGCCGCACCAGTTCGGCGGCGCAGGCGCGGACCTGGGTGACGGAGCCTGGTCCGGCCTCGTGGGCATCGGACCACAGGGTCTGGATGGAATCGATGATGACGATGTCGAACTTGTCGCGCTTCAGGGTCGTCAGGATTTCGCGCAAGGCGGTGGCCGAGGCCAGCGACACGGCGGCGTCAGCCACGCCCATGCGTTTGGCGCGGGCGCGGATCTGCTCGATGGCTTCTTCGCCCGAGATATAGGCCACGCGGGCGCCGTTGCGCGCCGCCTTGGCCGTGACCTCCAGCAGCAGGGTCGACTTGCCCACGCCGGGGTCGCCGCCCAGCAGGATGGCCGAGCCGGGCACCACGCCGCCGCCGCAGACGCGGTCAAACTCAGTCACGCCGGTGACTATGCGCGGCGGCTCGGGCGTGTCGGATTGCAGGGTCTCGAACTGCAGGCCCCGTCCGCGCGCCGTGGAGCTCGGCTTCATCGCGCCGGGCGGGGCCGACTTCGATTCCTCGGCCAATGTATTCCACTCGCCGCAGCCGGAGCATTGCCCCGCCCACTTGGTGTGAACCGCCCCGCAGGACTGACAGACAAAGAGAAGGGTATCGCGCGCCATGACCCTGACCTAGCAGGAATCGCGGCGCGGGCGAGGGGTCATGCGCGCGGCTGCGACCGGCTTTGACGCAAGGCGGGCGCGCGGGTTGCATTAGGCCTCATATGCCCGTCATCCTGCCAAGCTATAGCGTTGATACGACTCACCCCCCGCCGAGGCCCCCATGACCGCTCCGAACCCGCCCGCCATTGATCCGGGCCTCGTCGCCCGCGTGCAGAACATCCTGATGCGGCCGAAGCTGGAGTGGCCGGTCATCGACGCCGAATACGCCACGACGCGCAGCCTGTTCGCCCGCTACGCCATGCTGCTGGCCGCGATCGGCCCGGTGGCCAGCCTGATCGGCGGACAGCTGTTCCCGATCCACATCTTCGGCTCGGTGATGCGCACGCCCGTGGTCGGCGGCCTTCTGGGCGCCATTGTCACCTGGGGCCTGTCGCTGCTGTCGGTCTTCGTGCTGGGCCTGATCATCGACGCCCTCGCGCCGACCTTCAACGGGACCAGGGACAAGGTCCAGGCGATGAAGGTCGCCGTCTATTCGATGACCGCCGCCTGGGTGGCGTCGATCTTCAACCTGTTCCCGGCCCTAGCCTGGCTGGGCGGCCTGCTGGGCCTCTACGGCTTCTACCTGCTCTACCTCGGCTTGCCGACCGTGATGAAGGCGCCGCAGGACAAGGCTCTGGGCTATACGGCGGTCGTCGTCGTCTCCGCCATCGTCCTGTGGATGGTCGTCGGCGCCATCGCCGCTGGCGTCGTCGCCAGCTTCGTCGTCGGCACGGTCGGTCTGGGCGCGCTGGCCCTCAGCTAGAGCTTAACCGACGTAGAGGCGCGGCACGCGCGGCGTGATCGAGGTCAGCATCTCATAGCTGATGGTTCCCGCCGCCGTCGCCGCGTCGTCCACCAGACGGTTTGCGCCGAAGATCTCGACCGTGTCGCCGGCCGCCACATCCAGGCCGGTGACGTCCACCGCCAGCACGTCCATCGACACCCGACCTATGATGGGGCGAAGCTCGCCTGCAACCCAGACCTGGCCGTTCGGGCTGTTGCTGCGCATGACCCCGTCGGCATAGCCGGTCCCGCAGGTCGCCACCCGGACCGGCGCCTCGGCGCGATAGCCTTGCGAATAGCCGACCGTCTCGCCCGCCGGCACGTCGCGCACCTGCATGATCTGGGCGTTCAGCGTGGCTACCGGGGCGATGCGGCTGTCGGGCTTGCCCTCAGGCCCGCCGCCGAACAGGCAGATGCCGGGCCGGGCTGCGTCAAAGGCGAAGTCCGGGCCCAGGAAGCAGCCGCCCGAGTTGGCGAACGACCGCGTCACGCCCGGATAGCGGGTGACTGCGGCGGCATAGGCGTCGCGCTGGGCCCGGTTCATCGGGTGGGCCGGTTCGTCGGCGCAGGCCAGGTGGGTCATCACCAGCTCCAGCCCCTCGAACGGCTCGGGCGCGTCCTCGACGCGGAAGCCCAGCCGGTTCATGCCGGTGTCCAGTTGCAGACCGCAGGCCCCGCCGCCCGCCGCCGTCCAGGCCGCGATCTGGCCGGGCTGGTTCAGCACAGGGCGCAGGTTCGCCGCCTTGATCAGGCCCGCTGACGAGCCGTGACAGCCGTCCAGCACATAGATGACCGGCTCAGCCCCCAGGGCCTCACGCAGAGCCACGCCCTCGGCCGCCCGCGCGACGAAGAAGGTCCGCGCCCCTTCAGCCATCAGCCGCCTGGCCACCGCGGCGGCGCCCAGGCCATAGCCGTCGGCCTTCACGACCGGATTGACCGGCACGCCGATCAGGCCTTGCAGGGTGTGGAAATTGCGCGCCAGGGCGCTGAGATTGACGGTGAGAGAGGCGGGGAGGGACATAGCCCCCTTATGCCGCAAGTTTCGTGCGGCGCCACCGGCTTTACGCGGCTTTCCGCCGTCTGTTCGCCTATCAACCGCCTCCAATCCCTTGAACCGCCCGGGATTGCGCGCCGCCGTGGGCTCCCAGCGCGCCGTAGTCCGCCTCTGGCCTAGATTGGCGCTTGCCGGTCTTTGACATCGCCATCCGCCGCCGTCCGCCAACCACGAATTTCTCTCCCTTCCCCCTCGATGGGGGAAGGGTCGGGGATGGGGGTGAGGGCGCTGCATTGGAAGGTTGAACGCATGAGGCGCTTAGCGTCTCTTCAGTCTCCCATTGCACCAATTGCACTGTTTTTTTCTTCGCCCAGTGCAACAGGCCTCCGACCCCTACTCAGGGATATCCGCAAAGGCGCTGCCGTAGCGGTCGTCGTGGGCCAGGTTGCCGAAGCGGACGGTGTCCGCGTCGAAGGCCAGCTTGACGATGCCGATGGGGCCGTGACGCTGCTTGCCGATGACCACCTCGGCCTGGCCCTGCAGCCGGTCCATGTCCTGCTGCCATTGCAGGTGCTCCTCCGAGCCCTCGCGCGGTTCGGCCCGGCCCAGGTAGTAGCTCTCGCGATAGACGAACATGACGCAGTCGGCGTCCTGCTCGATCGAGCCGGATTCACGCAGGTCGGACAGTTGCGGCCGCTTGTCTTCGCGCTGTTCGACCTGACGCGACAGCTGCGACAGGGCGATGATCGGCACGCCCAGTTCCTTGGCCAGGGCCTTCAGGCCGCCGGTGATCTCGGACACTTCCTGCACCCGGTTCTTCTGACCGCCGCCTTCGCCCGTCGTCACCAGTTGCAGGTAGTCGACGATGATCAGATCCAGGCCGTGCTCCATCCGCTTCAGGCGTCGCGCCCGCGCCGCCAGCTTGGAGATGGAGATGCCGCCGGTGGCGTCGATATAGAGCGGGCTCTCGCCGATCTCGACCGCCGCGTCACGCAGCTTGCCGAAGTCCGAGGCGTCGATCTCGCCCTTGCGCAGCTTGTCCGAGGACACGCCGGACGCGTCGGCCAGAATACGCATGGCCAGCTGTTCGGCGCTCATTTCCAGCGAGTAGAAGGCGACGACGCCGCCGTTGACCGTCTTGCGGCCCTCGGGCGTCGGTTCCCACTGATAGGCGCGGGCCACGTTGAAGGCCATGTTGGTGGCGAGCGCCGTCTTGCCCATCGACGGACGACCGGCCAGGATCAGAAGGTCGGACGGGTGCAGGCCGCCCAGCTTGCGGTCCAGGTCGTTCAGGCCGGTGGCCAGACCCGCCAGCTTGCCCTCGCGCTGATAGGCCTCGCCCGCCATTTCGACGGCGCCGGCCAGGGCGGTCGAGAAGCTGACGAAGCCCGACGACGGCTTGCCTGTCTCAGCCAGCGAATAGAGGGTCTGTTCCGCCTGTTCGATCTGTTCGTCGGCGGGCGTCTCTGGGTTGGGCGCCTGCTTGATCATCTCGCCGCCGATGCGGATCAGGTCGCGGCGCAGGGCCAGGTCATAGATGACGCGGGCGTAGTCGGGGGCGTTGGCCGCCGGAGGGGCGCGGTCGACGAGGTCGGCGAGGTATCGCAGACCGCCGAACTCATGGAAAGCCGGGTCCTGCTTGAACCGCTCCATCAGGATGGTCGGCTCGGCCAGCAGGCCCTGACGGATGTGATCCTCGATCGCCTCGAACAGCCGCTGATGGAAGGGCTCGTACATATGCGAGCCGCGCAGTCGGTCGCTCAGCCGCTCGAACACGGCGTTGTCGAACATCAGCGAGCCCAGCAGCGCCTGCTCCGCCTCCAGGTTGTGGGGCATGGACGAGACGGAGACCTGGTCTGTATTTCCGTAGGGCATGGGAGCAAAGGCGTTCATGGGGCTAGCCATAGCCCTAACCGACGCCCGCGTCAGATGCGGGCATGGCCTTGGTCGTGGAAAGCCGTTTCGGCCTGTGGACCGTCCTGAAAACCCCTGTCGGATCAGCGGTCGGGCCAGGCTTCAGGCCGGGCAGGGATGCTCCGCCGCCATCCATTCCCGCACCGCCTGGGTCACGCTGATGTTGCGCCGCGCTGCCGGGATGGCGTTGAAGCGGGTCAGGATCATGTCGGGCGACAGGCTGATCTTGGCGCCTTCGGGAATACAGGTGGCGGCGCGCCGGTTCGCGGCCTGGGCCGCTTTCTGCTCATCGCCGACCGTTTTGAAGGCGCTGTTGATCTCGTTCATCAGCCGCCGCGTGTCCGACCGCAACAGGGCCATTGGATTGCGCGGGATACGATTGGCCGAAGTCAGGAACTCCTGAACCGTCATAGCGCTGGCGCTGCCGGCCCAAAGGCTGGCGGCGGCGGCGAGGATAAGCGTGGCCTTTTTCATACGGACCCCTCCGATTGGAATGGCCCAGCTTGGTTCGATGTCTGTGGCGGAACAATGGCTGACGAGACGGCCACGGCGTGGCCGCCGCAGCCGCCACGCCGCTCCTCAGCAACAGCGTCCGGCGCGAGGAGGGAAGAAGACCCTCCTCGCGGGGACTGCCGCCTAGGCTGAGGTTTCGATCACCACTTCACTGCGATGCGGCCATAGACGAAGCGACCGTTGAAGCCGTAGGGCGAGAAGTTGGAGAAGGGGAAGGCGCCGGTCGTATTATTGGCGCGCAGGCTCTGGCGCGGGTACTGGTCCAGGATGTTGTCGGCCCCGACCGAGACGATGACCTTGTCCGTGAGGCGGTAACGCGCCTCGAAATCGGCCACCAGGGCGGCGCCCAGTTCCAGGTCTGTGGCCTCCGATGCGCCCGCCGCCAGAACGTCCCCATAGCCGGTCAGGCGCACCGTACCGCCGAGACGCTGGGCTTCCCAGTCTGTCTGGAACACCACCTTCCACGGCGGGGAGCCTTCTTCAAAGCGGGCCACGGCCTGACGCCCGAACAGGCTGGTGGGCGTGGGCAGGACGCCGCTGTCGGTCACCGGCGTCTTGGTGACTTTGAAGTCGTTGACGTTGCCCGCCAGGGTGAAGTCCAGGCGGTGGCCGACAGCGGTCTCGGCGCGATAACGGGCGACGACGTCCAAGCCGGTCGTCTCAGTGTCCACGCCATTGATGAAGAAGCGCGCGGCCGATGCGCCATAGGGCGCCAGCAGGTCGAAGATGGTGCGGGCGTTGGTCCCCACGGCTGCCGTGGCGCTGCCCGTCAGGGTTTCTGACAGGATGACGCGGTCCTTGATGTCGATGCGATAGGCGTCAGCCGTCAGCTCGAACGGGCCGTTGCGGGCCACGAAGCCCAGCGAGTAGTTGACGGACTCCTCGGCATCCAGCGGCGTGCCGCCGAGCGCTACGCCGACCTCGCTGATCGACGGATAGGTGCCGGTCTCATAGGGGACGTTGTCGATGTAGAGGATCGAGGTCTGGGTATAGTACTGCTGTTGCAGGCTGGGGGCGCGGAAGCCGGTCGAGACCGCGCCGCGGACCGCGAAGTGGGGGGTGAAGTCGTAGCGGGCCGCGAACTTGCCGGAGACGTTGTCGCCGAAGTCCGAATAGTTCTCGTAGCGAACAGCCCCCGATAGGGTCAGGCCGTCGATGACCTCGCCTTCCAGGTCCAGATAGACGCCGACGTTGTTGCGATCCTCGTCCACCTCGTTGCTGGGCGTGAAGCCGGTGAAGCCGCGCGAGCCGAAGGCGAGGGTGGCGCCCCCGGCTGTCAGAACCGGGCCGCGAGCGTAGGAGGCCTCTTCGCCGGCCCCGATCTGATAGTTTTCGCTGCGGGCCTCAAGGCCGACGGCCACGTTCAGGGGGCCATGCCAGCCCAGGTCGTACTCGCGGCTGGCGTCGATGCCGAACACCAGCTGATCATACTGCAGCGACCCGGCGTCGAACTGGGTCGGGCCGTCGATGCCGTAGGTCGGGTTCATGGTGTTCTCGGCGCCGAACTCGATCTTGTTCGAGCCGTAGCCGAGATTGATGTCGATGCCCCATTCGCCCAGAGAACCACGGACGCCGCCCGCAGCGGTCCAGTCGGTCGTGTCCGTCAGGATCTCGGGCAGGTAGCCGTTCGGATACTTGCGGCCCGAGCCATAGTCGGGGTTCTGGGTGGCGTCCGTCGGGGTGCGATAGAAGGCGGCGGCTGAGGCGTCGCGCTTCTGATAGCCGGCCCAGCCATAGGCTTCCCAGCCGGCCGCCAGCGGGATGCCGGCGTTCAGATAGACCGACAGATCTTCGGCCTGGGCGTCGCCCTGACCGCCGGTGATGCGGCCCAGGGTCGGGTTGATGTCCGAACGGTTGGTGCGGTCGCGGTCACGATACTCGACCGAGGCGGTCAGGAAGCCTTCATCGCCTATGGCGAAGCCCTGCCACCCCGATACCGTCAGGGTGTCGCCGTCGCGGATCTTGCCCTTGCGGCCGTAGAAGCCTTCATAGTCGGTTACATACTGGCCATAGGTGACGGTCGCGCCGCCGCCGTCGCGCGCTTCGCGCAGACGCAGGTTCAGAACCCCGGCGATGGCGTCGGAGCCATACTGGGCCGCCGCGCCGTCGCGCAGCACCTCGATGCGCTCGACCGCCGAGGACGGGATGGCGTTCAGGTCCACGGCGGAGGAGCCGCGTCCGACCGAGCCGTTCAGATTGACCAAAGCGGTCTGGTGGCGGCGCACGCCGTTGACCAGAACCAGGGTCTGATCAGGACCCTGCCCGCGCAGAGTGGCTGGGCGGATGGAGTCGGTGCCGTCGGTCGCCGAGGGGCGCGGGAAGTTCAGCGCGGGCACCGAGGCCGCGAGCTGGGCCGCCAACTCGGTCGTGCCGCGTTGCTCCAGGGTTTCCGCCGTGACCACGTCCACGGGCGCGACGGTGTCGAGGCGCGAGCGGTTGGCGACGCGGGTGCCGGTCACGACGATGTCGTCAACGGCGGTGGGGTCGACTGAGGCCTGCTGGGCGGCGGCGCCGCCGGCGAGCAGCAGCGTGACGCTGGAGGAGGCCAGGAACAGGGCGGAGCGGAAGGCGGTTCGGTTCATCTCGAGAGGTCTGCTTTTCTGATTGGACGCAAGGAATCGCGCCGCGCCGTTGAGCAGCGACGATGGAACTGTGCGTCAGTAACGTTGGTCGTCAAGGCCGGCGGCGGACCGACCTTAGTCGGGTCAGTGGCGGGCCGGACATCGTCCCGGTCGAGCGACCGGGCGAGGGGTGTCCGCGTAGAAGCGCATTCGCATCGTCATCTCCCGCCCATCGAAGGAGGATGAGCTGTGACCATATTGCGGTGCGAAAACGGCGCGGGATATCGAGATTATGTGGTGTGGTGCTCAGAAAAACTAAACAGACCGGCCAAGAAAAAGGGGCGCGTCCCGAAGGACGCGCCCCTTGATCGATACCGTCAGTCGACAGATCAGGCTTCGTCGCCGAAGCCTTCTTGCTGACCAGCGCCGCCTTCGATCAGTTCCTTGGCGGACTGCTCGGCTGCGTTACGCTCGTCGTCGAACTGGGCGCGGATGACATCCTCGCCCTTGGCTTGACGTTCGGCTTCTTCGGCCGAGCGGGCGATGTTGATCTTGACCGTGGCGCGGACCTCGGGGTGCAGGCGAACCGGCACTTCGTGGACGCCCAGGGCCTTGATCGCGACGTTCAGCACGACTTGCGAACGCTCGACCTTGCCGCCTTCGGACTGAATGATTTCAGCCACGTCGCGACCGGCGACCGAACCGTACAGGTGACCCGTTTCACCGGCCTGACGGATCATGACGTAGGTCTGGCCGTCGATCTTGTCGGCGACCTTCTGTGCGTCGGCCTTGTTCTTCTCGTTGCGGGCTTCGATAGCCGCGCGGTCGAGTTCGAACGCTTTCAGGTTGGCCGAGGTCGCGCGACGAGCCTTGTCGCGCGGCAGCAGGTAGTTACGAGCGAAGCCGTCCTTGACGGTGACGACGTCGCCGATGGCGCCGAGGTTCTCGACGCGTTCCAGCAGAACGACCTTCATCTTACTTCACCACGTACGGCAGGAGGGCCAGGTAGCGCGCGCGCTTGATGGCCTTGGCCAGTTCGCGTTGCTTCTTGGCGGAAACGGCGGTGATGCGCGAGGGCACGATCTTGCCGCGTTCGGAAACGTAACGCTGCAGCAGCTTCACGTCCTTGTAGTCGATCTTCGGTGCGTTGGCGCCCGAGAAGGGGCAGACCTTGCGACGACGATAGAAGGGGCGACGTCCAGCGGCGCCGGAGCCGGCCGGGGCGCCCGGGGAGGGAGCGGTTGTGTCGGTCATGATCCGGTTCCTTATTCCGAAGCCGCAGCTTCGTCGGTGCGCGCGGGGCGATCACGATCGCGCTCACGTTCACGACGGGCCAGCAGGGGCGACAGTTCCAGGTCGAGTTCCTCGACGCGGACGGTCAGCCAACGCAGAACGTCTTCGTTCAGCGACAGCTGACGCTCGACTTCGGCCACGGCGGCAGCCGGGGCGTCCAGAGCGAGCAGGGAATAGTGAGCCTTGCGGTTCTTCTTGACCCGGTAGGTCAGGTTGCGCAGACCCCAGTACTCGATCTTGGCGACGCTGCCGCCGCCTTCTTCGATCAGAGCCTTGATGGTGTCGTTCAGCGCTTCGGCCTGTTGCGCCGAGATATCCTGGCGCGTCATGACCGTGTGCTCGTAAAGAGCCATGCGGTAGTCTCCCTTGTGGGCATCGGCGTGAAACGGACCGGGTAAGTCCTGTCCACGATGGCTCCTGAAGCGGCGGCCGGGAGGACTTCCCGAACCCTTTGGCGTTCCGCAACAGGACCGAAGCCCTGGAAAGGCGGCGCGTATAGGGGAAAAAGCCCGCCAGAGCAAGGCTCCGGGGCCTGTATTGCCAGGCCGGGCCGAAACAGCGGAGGGTCTCGGCCTGACCGGAGACGCCGCATGACCCCATCCGAGCCGAGCGCCGCCCTCAAGAAGCGCTGGTCCCTGATCGGGCCGGGCATCGTCGTGGCGGCGACGGGCGTGGGGGCGGGGGATCTGGTGGCGACCCTGATCGCCGGGTCGCGCTTCGGCTACGCCCTGCTGTGGGCGGCCATCATCGGGACGGTGCTGAAGATCGCCCTGGCCGAGGCCGTGGGGCGCTGGACCCTGGCCAGCGAGCGGACGATCTTTGACGGCTGGTCGAGCCTGGGGCGCGGGCTGCTGCCCGGCGCCATAGGCGGGCGGCTGAACTGGGCCGGCCTCTATTTCGGTCTCTACGTCGTCATCTGGGGCTTTGTGTACGGCGCGGCGGCCATGACGGCCACGGCCCTGCCGCTGGCCGCCCTGTTCCCGGTCCTGGACCTGAAGGTCTGGGGGATGCTGAGCGGGATCGCGGGGCTGAGCTTCGTCTGGTTCGGCGGATACGGCGTGTTCGAGAAGGTGATGACGGCCTGCGTCGGGGTGATGTTCGTCACCGTGGTCGGCCTGGCCGTGATCGTGACGCCGGATATTCCGGCCCTGCTGACCGGACTGTGGCCCAGCCTACCGCAGGGGTCGGTCTTCTATACCCTTGGCCTGATCGGCGGGGTGGGCGGGACCATCACCATGGCGGCCTATGGCTACTGGCTGAACGCCAAGGGCTGGAAGGGGCCGGGCTGGATGGCGGTGATGCGGCTGGACAACCGGGTCGCCTATATCGTCACCGGGGTTTTCGTGGTGGCCATGCTGATCGTCGGGGCCGAGCTGCTGTACGCGGCGGGCATAGCCTTGCAAGGCGGTGAGCGGGGGCTTCTGGACCTGGATCAGGTGTTGAGGGAGCGGTTCGGGCGACCGGTCTCGATTCTGTTCCTGGTCGGCTTCTGGGCCACCAGCTTCTCAAGCCTGCTGGGCGTCTGGCAGGGCGTCAGCCTGATGTTCGCCGACTTCACCGCCCATGTGCGGGGGCGGGCGGGCGAGGAGGCGGTGCGCGGCGACCGCAGCCGGGCGTTCAGAGGGTTCGCCCTGTGGCTGACCTTCCCGCCCATGGCCCTGCTGTTCATGGACCGGCCCTTCGGTCTGATTGTCGCCTATGGCGTGCTGGGCAGCCTGTTCATGCCCTTCCTGGCGGGGACGCTGCTGTGGCTGTTGAACAGCGACCGCGTGCCGAGGGAATGGCGCAGTCAAGGGCTGTCGAACACGCTGCTGGCGGCGGCGGCCATCCTGTTCGCCGTCTTGGCGGGCAAGGAGCTGATTGGGTTGTTCTGAGGCGGCTCACGGCGTCAGCAGCGATTGCAGGGTTGCGGCCAAGGCCGACTGTAAGGGCCGACCCTCACCCTTTTGCGCGGCCAATCGCCTTCGGCTCTTGGGCGCTCAAGCCCTCTCCCAGCGGGAGAGGGTTGTACGGTGCGACGAAAAAAACAATGCAATTGGTGCAATAAGTGCAACCGGCGGGCTCTGCGATCCTCCCTTGCGTAGCGGGGGAGGATTTCAGGAGGGCGGGGGTGCGGGTCATGAGGCTATTGTGGCTCAGGTTTCGGGGGGCGTGCGTTGATCGACGCCAGAGCCGTCCAATCCCTGTGATTCACTGGGATCGGGGCGGGGAGTCGTGCGCAAGGTCCCGGTTCGAGGGGGCGAGTTCTTGCCGTAGGGGCGGGTTTCGCCTACGCCTCGGCGTCTTGAATCAACGGACTACGGATCGTTTCGCATGACCCTCGCGCTTCTCTTCCCCGGCCAGGGCAGCCAGAGCGTCGGCATGGGCGCCGCTCTCGCCGAGGCTTTCGCCAGCGCCCGCGAGGTCTTCGCCGAGGTCGACGACGCGCTGAATCAGAAGCTGTTCGACCTGATGCGCGAAGGCCCGGAAGATCAACTGACCCTGACCGAAAACGCTCAGCCGGCCCTGATGGCCGTGTCGGCGGCGGCGGCAAGGGTGCTGAAGGTCGAGTTCGGCGTGGACGTGGCCAAGGCCGGTTTCGTCGCCGGTCACTCCCTGGGCGAATACTCGGCTCTGGCCGCTGTCGGCGCGATCAGCCTGTCGGACACGGCGCGCCTGTTGAAGCTGCGCGGTCAGGCCATGCAGCGCGCCGTGCCGGTGGGCAAGGGCGCGATGGCCTCGCTGATCGGTCCCAAGACCGACCTGGCCCTGGCCGAAGCCGCTGCTGCGGCGGGCTCGGAAGTCGGCGTCTGCGTCGTCGCCAACGACAACAACAACGGCAACGTGGTGATTTCGGGCGACAAGGCCGCCGTGGACCGCGCCATCGAGAAGGCCAAGGAACTGGGCGCGCGGGCCATCCCGCTGAACGTCTCGGCGCCCTTCCACTGCCCACTGATGCAGCCCGCCGCCGACGAAATGGCTGATGCGCTGGCGGAGGCGAAGATCGTTGCGCCCCTGGTCGCCGTGGTGGCCAATGTCACCGCCCGCCCGGAAACGGACCCGGAAGTCCTGCGCCGCCTACTGGTCGAGCAGGTCACGGGCCGCGTGCGCTGGCGCGAGAGCATGGAGTGGATGGCAGGGGAAGGCGGCGTGACCCGCTTCGCCGAGATCGGCTCGGGCAAGGTCCTGACCGGCATGGCCAAGCGTATCGCGCCCGACGCCGAGAGCCTGGCGCTGAACACGCCGGAAGACCTGGAAGCGTTCGCGAAGGCGGTGACGAGTGGCGAGTGACGAGTGGCGAGACATTCGCCCCTTCACTCTGCTTTTCCTCGCCACTCGTCACTAATCACTCGCCATTACGGAGAGACATAATGTTCAACCTTTCGGGAAAGATCGCCCTGGTGACCGGCGCGACCGGCGGCATCGGCGGGGCCATTGCGCGCTCGCTGCACGCTCAGGGCGCGACGGTGGTGCTGTCGGGCACGCGCGAGGCCGTGCTGGCTGATCTGGCCAAGGAGCTGGGCGAGCGCGCCTTCTTCGCCGCCGCCAACCTGTCGGATGCGGAATCGGTGGATGGGCTGGTGGCGCGGGCTGAAGAAGCCGCCGGCGGCCCGCTGGACATCCTGGTCGCCAACGCGGGCATCACCAAGGACGGTCTGCTGATGCGGATGAAGGACGAGGACTTCCAGTCCGTCATCCAGATCAACCTGGAAAGCTATTTCCGCCTGACCCGCGCAGCGGTTAAGGGGATGATGAAGCGCCGTTCGGGCCGCATCATCGGCGTGACCTCGGTGGTCGGCGTGACCGGCAACCCCGGCCAGACCAACTATTCGGCGTCCAAGGCCGGCATGATCGGCTTCTCCAAGTCGCTGGCCCAGGAAGTCGGTTCGCGCGGGATCACGGTGAATTGCATCGCCCCCGGTTTCATCGCTTCGCCGATGACGGACGTGCTGAACGACCAGCAGCGCGAGGCCATCCTGACCAAGATTCCGTCAGGCCGACTGGGCACGGGCGAGGAAATCGCCGCCGCCGCCGTCTATCTGTCGTCCAACGAAGCCGCCTATGTCACGGGGCAGACCCTGCACGTGAACGGCGGCATGGCGATGATCTAAAGCGTTGCGCGTCGCCATCACGACGCGCAACAATCTATTTCCCGCCCCGATGGCTGTGCTAAAGGGCGGGAATGCTTCGCGGCGGTGAGTCCCTCGGGTCTTGCTTCCAACCGGCTGCCGTGACACGGCGAACACTGAGACCCCGCCTTCACGGCGACAACAAACAGGCAGAGAGACACTCATGTCCGACACCCTCGAACGCGTCCGCAAGATCGTTATCGACCACCTGGACGCCGATCCGGACAAGGTCACGGAAAAAGCCTCCTTCATCGACGACCTGGGCGCCGACTCGCTCGACAACGTCGAGCTGGTCATGGCCTTCGAAGAAGAATTCGACGTCGAAATCCCGGATGACGCCGCTGAGCACATCCAGACCGTCGGCGACGCTGTGAAGTTCATCGACGAGAAGCTGGCTGGTTAATCCAGCTGCGATCCGTCGCACTTCCAAATGATGGCCGCCGTGACGGGACCCTAGCGGGACCGTCCGGCGGCCATTATTGTTTTCGGTCACGATTCTTATAGTCCAAGGAGCGCGAACCATGCGCCGCGTCGTCATCACGGGCCTCGGCCTTGTCACCCCGCTCGGTTCGGGCGTGGAACATGTCTGGAAGGGCATCGTCGAGGGCCGCTCGGGCATTGGTCCGATCACCTGCTTCGACACCGAGGGCTATGGCTGCACCATCGCGGGTGAAGTTCCGTCCGTGGACGGTCGTGGACGCGGCGCGCCGGATCAGCCGGGCGTCTTCGATCCCGATCAGGTGATGTCGGCCAAGGACAGGAAGCGCGTCGACGACTTCATCCTGTACGCCATCGCCGCCGCCGACGAGGCTCTGGCCGATGCGAACTGGAAGCCCGAGACCGAGGACGACAAGGAAGAGACCGGCGTCATGGTCGGCTCCGGCATCGGCGGCCTGGGCCCCATCGCCGAGACGGCCATCGTGCTGAAGGAACAGGGCGTCCGTCGCGTCAGCCCCTTCTTCATTCCCTCGGCCCTGATCAACCTGGCCTCGGGTCAGATCTCGATCCGCCACGGGCTGAAGGGACCGAATCACTCGGTCGTCACCGCCTGCGCCACCGGCGCCCACGCCATCGGCGACGCGGCCCGGATGATCGCTCTGGGCGACGCGGACGTCATGGTGGCGGGCGGCGCTGAAAGCTCGGTCGTGCCGATCGGCATCGCCGGCTTCCTGGCCTGCAAGGCCCTGTGCACGGCCTACAACGACACGCCCGAGAAGGCCTCGCGTCCCTATGACCGCGGCCACGCCGGCTTCATCATGGGCGAGGGCGCCGGCATCATGGTGCTGGAAGAGTACGAACACGCCAAGGCGCGCGGCGCCAAGATCTACGCCGAGGTCGTCGGCTATGGCATGAGCGGCGACGCCTATCACATCACCGCCCCGTCCGAGGACGGCGACGGCGGCCTGCGGGCCATGAAGATGGCGCTGAAGCGCGCGGGCATGGAGCCGTCGGACCTCGACTACGTCAACGCCCACGGCACCTCGACCATGGCCGACTGGATCGAGCTGCGGGCCATCGAGCGTCTGGTCGGCGATCACGCCAAGGACGTGGCGGTGTCCTCGACCAAGTCGATGACGGGGCACCTGCTGGGCGCCGCCGGGGCCATCGAGAGCATCTTCTCGGTCCTGGCCATTCGCGACCAGATCGCCCCGCCGACCATCAACCTGGACGATCCCGAGCACGAAACGGCCATCGACCTGGTGCCGCACAAGGGCAAGCCGATGAAGATCGATGTCGCCATGTCCAACAGCTTCGGCTTCGGCGGCACCAATGCGGCCGTGATCTTCAAGAAGGTCGACTGATTTGGCCAAGGCTCCGTCGCGTCGCCCCACGCCCAAGGTTCGCATCCCCAAGTCGCGCGTACCGAAGCGGGGCGGCGGCGGGGGGCCTAAATCCAGCCTCGGCGTCGGCCTGATCACCGCCGCCGGGACGCTGGGCGTCTTCGTGGCGGCGGCCCTGATCGGCCTGTGGGTGGTCTATTGGGGGCCTGGACCGTCAGCCAGGGAGGGCGAGGCGACCATCGTCACCCTGCCGTCGGGGGCGGGCGTCTCGGCCATCGCCGCCAATCTGAAATCGGCGGGCGTGATCCGCTCGACCGACCTGTTCCGCGCCGCCGTCAGCCTGAGCGGCGCCGACCGCAAGATCCGCGCGGGCGAGTATGAGGTGCCGTCGGGCGCCTCACTGGCCACCGTGGTCGGCCTGCTGGTCGACGGCAAGGCGGTGCGCCACTACGTGACCCTGCCCGAGGGCTGGTCCTCGGCCCAGGCGGTCGACATCCTGATGAAGCAGCCGGTCCTGACCGGCGAGGTCGAGGTTCCGCCTGAGGGCAGCCTGTGGCCCGACACCTATGAGGTGTCGCGCGGCGAGACCCGCGCCTCGGTCGTCGCCCGGATGCAGCGCGCCGCCACGAGCAAGCTGGCCGCCCTGTGGGCGCAGCGCTCGCCCAACACCATCATCACGACGCCGGAAGAGGCCATGGTGCTGGCCTCCATCGTCGAGAAGGAGACCGGCCTGGCCTCGGAGCGGCCCCAGGTGGCGGCGGTCTTCACCAACCGGCTGCGGCTCGGGATGCGGCTGGAGAGCGATCCGACCATTGTCTATGGCGTGACCAAGGGCCGTCCGCTGGGACGCGGCATTCGCGCCTCGGAGCTGCGGGCCCAGACGCCGTGGAACACCTATCTGATCGACGGCCTGCCGCCGACGCCCATCGCCAACCCCGGCGAGGAGGCGCTGAAGGCGGTGCTGAACCCGCCGCGTTCGGAATACGTCTTCTTCGTCGCGGACGGCACAGGCGGTCACGTCTTCGCGCGGACCTATCCCGAGCACCTGCTGAACGTGGCGCGCTGGCGCGAGATCGAGCGCCGGAAGGCGGGCCTGCCGCCCGGCCAGACGGCTTCTGTTCCGGGCGCTGCGACGACGCCGATGGGCGAGGGGGCTGTGGTCGAGACGCCTGCGGGCGCCGCCGTCATCACCATGAATCCGGCGGCAGCACGATGAGCCAGATCTCAGGCATGACCGGCTTTGGCCGGACCGACGGGGCGCTGGACGGCTGGACCTGGACGGTCGAGGCGCGTTCGGTCAACGGGCGGTCGCTGGAGGTGCGCTATCGCGGTCCCGGCGGCTTCGACAATCTGGAACGGCTGACCAAGGCGGCGGCGCAGGCGCGTCTGAACCGGGGTCAGGTGACGCTGGGCGTTCAGGCCAAGCGGGCCGAGGGCAGTGAGCCCGCGCCGCGCGTCAATGAGGCCGTCCTGGCCACCTATCTGAAGCTGGCGAACCAGTTGGCGGAAGAGGGTGCCGTGCCGCCCTCGGCTGACGGCCTGCTGTCCCTGCGCGGCGTCATCGAGGTGGCCGAGGAGGACGAGGACCCCGAGGCCCGCACCGCCGTCGAGACCGCCATCGCCGCCACCATCGAACAGGCGCTGGACGCCCTGAAGCTGTCGCGTCAGCGCGAGGGCGAGCAACTGACGCCGGTGATCCGCGACTTTGTCGGGACCATCGAGGCCTTGGTCGCGCGGGCGGAACTGGAAGCTTCGAGCCAGACCGAGGCGATCCGCGAACGTTTCACCCGCCGGATCAGCGAACTGGCCCCGGATGCGCCGGGTCTGGAGGAGCGAATCTTCCTTGAAGCGGCGGCCCTGGCGACCAAGGCGGACGTGCGCGAGGAACTGGATCGCCTGACCGCCCACGTCGATTCCGCGCGGACACTGTTGCAGCAACCCCCCGCCGGGCGAAAACTCGACTTCCTGATGCAGGAATTCATGCGCGAAGCGAACACGCTCTGCTCGAAATCCGCTACCACGCCGCTCACCGGAATCGGCCTCGAACTGAAGGCCGTCATCGAGCAGCTTCGAGAACAAGTTCAGAATGTCGAATAACCGCACCCCCCGCCGTGGCGTCCTGCTGATCGTCGCCAGTCCGTCGGGGGCCGGGAAGACGTCTCTGTGCCGCCGTCTGATGGCCGATCACAAGGGGCTGGAACTGTCGGTCTCCATGACCACGCGGGGCATTCGTCCGGGCGAGGTCGACGGTCGCGACTACAACTTCGTCAGCCAGGAGGAATTCCAGCGTCTGATCGACGCGGACGCCTTCCTGGAATGGGCCGACGTGCACGGCAACCGTTACGGCTCGCCCGCCGCGCCGGTGAACCGCGCCCTGGCCGAGGGTCGCGACGTCCTGTTCGATATCGACTGGCAGGGCGCCCGCGACGTGGCCGAGAAATGCCCCGGCGACGCCGTGCGCGTCTTCGTCCTGCCGCCGAGCCTGGAAGAACTGCGCCGCCGCCTGGTGACGCGCTCGCAGGACGCTGACGACGTGATCGAACGCCGCGTCGCCAACGCCAAGGGCGAGATCGAACACTGCGACGAGTTCGACTACGTCCTGGTCAACGAGGATTTCGACAGCAGCTATGCGGAGCTGGCGCACATCTATCACGCTGAGCGCAGCTGCCGGACGCGCAACCTTTGGGTCGAGGGCTACAAGGACGCCTTGCTGAAGGAAGTGGTCTGACCTGATCGCTTCACCCTCTCCCAATGGGAGAGGGCTTGAGCCTCGGAGAGCCGAAGGCGATCCGCCAAGGCGAAAGGGTGAGGGTTTCCCGGCGTTCGTCGGCGTAAGCCGAAGGTTCGTCCGCCAAAGCCGCCCGCCCAAACCATATGGGCGCTTAAGCTCCCACCTAAAATCGAGCGCCACGGCTACCGCCGACTGACAAGTCCGACCCTCACCCTTTCGCGCAACCAATCGCCGTCGGCTCTTGGGCGCTCAAGCCCTCTCCCATTGGGAGAGGGGCAGGAAACGGCGATTAGCGGAAGACCACGCGCACGCCCGGCTTGACGCGGGACGCCAGCTGTTCGGCGTCCCAGTTGGTCAGGCGCACGCAGCCGCTGGAGAAGGTCTTGCCGACCTTGGACGGGTCAGGCGTGCCGTGGATGCCGTAGGTGTCGCGCGACAGGTCGATCCAGACTGACCCCACCGGATTGTTCGGCCCAGCCGGCACGATGACCTTGCGGTCGCCCCTGTCATAGCTGACCCGGTCTGGATCGTAGGTATAGTTGGGCTCGGGCGCGACGCCGACGACGGTCAGATCGCCCGACGGCGCGGGGCGGGCTGAACTGCCGATGGTGGCGGGATAGAAGGCCAGCAGCCGGTCATTGGCGTCATAGGCGCGAACCGAGCGTTCGGTCTTGTCCACCACGATGCGGGCGACGTCGGCGGTCAGGTCGGTCTGGACCACGGCGGCCACGATGATGGTCTGGCCCGCCTTGCCGAAATCGACGCCGGGATTGAGGGCGCGCAGCAGGCCCTCGGTCATGTGGAACTTCTCAGCGAAGGCTTCCAGGGGCGTGGCGTAGCCGACCGTGGTCAGCTTGGACATGGCCTGAAGGTCCGACGGGACCTGACCGATAAAGGGGCCGGCGAGGTCGGCGGCGGTGATCGTGTAGTCGGCCATGACCTTCCCGGTGTCGCCCGCCGTCAGGCGACGGAAGACCTCGGCGTCGAGAACGCCGTCCTCGGGCAGGTTTGCGGCCTTCTCGAAGGCGGCGATGGCCTGACGCGTGTTGTCGCCGCCCAGGCCGTCGATAACGCCGGGCGAGAAGTTGGCGCGGTCCAGCAGAATCTGGGCGCGAGCGATGGCTGGATCGGGCGCGGAGGGCGCCGCTTGGCCGTTTGCGACCGGAGGCGGGGCGGCGGCGAACACCGCCGTCTCAATCGCGTCGCGAGTCAATGCCGGAGCCTGTGCCGAGGCAGACGGCTGTTTGGGCTTTGGCGTCTCGGCGGGTGATCCGCAGGCGGTCAGAAAGACCAGGGCGAAGGGCAGGGCGGCGGAAGCAACGAGACGCGATTTCGACATGAAGGCTCCGAATGTTTCGGGACCTGTCGAACGCCCCTAGGCGCTGAGACGTTCCTCGGCCGCCGCCGTTCGTGCCGCGAAGAAGGGCTTGATGCGGGCCAGGGCGTCTTCGACCTGGGGCGTCGAGACGGCGAAGCTGAAGCGGATGAAGCGGTGACCGTTGACCGGGTCGAAGTCGACGCCGGGGGCGGTGGCCACGCCGGTTTCGCGCAACAGGGCCTCGCAGAAGCCGATGCTGTCGTCGGTCAGGTGGCCGATGTCGGCGTAGATGTAGAAGGCGCCGTCCGGCGGGGCGATGGAGCGCAGACCCATGGCCGGAAGGGCGTCCAGCATCAGGGCGCGGTTGGCGCGATAGACGTCGATATTGGCCTCCAGCTCCGTCTCGCAGTCCATGGCGATCAGGCCGGCGTGCTGGCTGAGGGTGGCTGGGGTCAGGAACATGTTGCCGACGCGGGCGCGGGCTTGGGGCACCTCGGCCTCGGGCAGCAGCAGCCAACCCAGACGCCAGCCGGCCATGCTCCAGTATTTGGAGAAGCTGTTGACGATCAGGGCGTTGGGCTCGAACTGCAGCATGGACGGCGTCGGGCCGGTGTAAGACAGGCCGTGGTAGATCTCGTCCGAGATGACCGAGATGTTCCGCTCGCGGCAGACCTCGGCGATGGCCTTCAGTTCGGCCTCGGGGATGATGGTGCCGGTCGGGTTGGCGGGGCTGGCGATAATGACGCCTGCCGGGGCCGGATCGAGGGCGCGCAGGGCCTCGGCGGTCAGTTGGAAGCGCACCTCGGGGCCGCAGTCGATCTCCACCGGCTCCATGTGCAGGGCCTTCAGGGTGTTGCGGTAGGCGACATAGCCGGGGCGGGCGATGGCCACGCGGTCGCCGGGCTGGAACCGCATCATCAGCGCCAGCACCAGGGCGGGCGAGGCGCCGGCGGTCATGACGATCCGCTCGGGATCGACGGCCACGCCGTAGCGGTCATCGTAAAGCTTGGCGATGCGAGCGCGCAGGGCTGGGCTTTCCCAGTAGCCGCCGGGTTCCGAGTCCAGAATGCGGTGCGCCTCGGCGATGGCGGCGTCGGGCGCGCCGGTCGAGGGCTGACCGAACTCCATGTGGATGATGGAGCGGCCCTGGGCCTTCAGTTCATGGGCCAGGCGGCTGACGCTGATGGCGCGGAAGGGGTCGATTTCAACGGTCATGGCAGGCTTTACTTCAGGGCGTCGGCCAGGCGGAGGAAGCCGGCGATGTCGATGACTTCGGCGCGGGCGTCGGGTTCGATGCCGGCGGCTTCGCACAGATCGCCGCCGCCGAGCTGTTTCAGGCTGGAGCGCAGCATCTTGCGGCGCTGGCCGAAGGCGGCGGCGGTGACGCGTTCCAGCTTCTTCAGCCGTTCGGGCGAGGGGCGGTCGGCCAGAGGGACCACATGGACGACCGCCGAGGCCACCTTGGGCGGCGGGGTGAAGGCGGCGGCGGGCAGGTGCATGACGATGCGGGCCTCGGCCACAGCCTGGGTGATGACGGCCAGCCGGCCATAGGCGTCGTCGCCGGGGGCGGCCACGATGCGCTCGGCCACTTCCTTCTGGAACATCAGGGTCAGGGCGCAGGGCTGCCACGGGCCGGTCAGCCACTTGATCAGCAGGGGCGTGCCGACGTTGTAGGGCAGGTTCGACACCAGATGGGTCGGACCCTCGACCAGTTGGTCCTCGCGCACGTTCAGGGCGTCGCCCTCGACGATGGTCAGGCGGCCGGAGCCGTCGTCCAGTTCGCTGAGCAGTGGGATGAAGCGGGGGTCCTTCTCGACCAGCACCACCTTGCCCGCGTCGCTTTCCAGGATGGCGCGGGTCAGGCCGCCGGGGCCGGGGCCGACCTCGATCACGGCGCGGCCGTCGAACGGACCGGCGTAGCGGACGATCTTGCGCGTTACATTGAGGTCCAGCAGGAAGTGCTGGCCGAAGCTCTTCTTGGCCAGCAGGCCGTGGGCGTCGAGCGTTTCGCGAAGGGAGGGAAGGTCCGTCATACGGAGGCCTTAGCGCGTGGCGCGCGCCGCCGCCATCTCTGAAGCCAGGCGCACGGCGGCGATGAAGCTGTCGGCGCGCGCGATCCCCTTGCCGGCGATGTCGAAGCCGGTGCCGTGGTCGGGCGAGGTGCGGACGATGGGCAGGCCGAGGGTGGCGTTGACCCCGCCCCAGAAATCCAGGGTCTTGACCGGGATCAGGGCCTGATCGTGATAGAGGCAGACGGTCGCGTCATAGCGGGCGCGAGCCTCATCGTGGAACAGGGTGTCGGCGGGCAAGGGATCAGTGATGTTCAGCCCCTCGGCGCGCAGGGCGGCGGCGGCAGGGCGCAGGACCTCGATTTCCTGCAGGCCGATCGAGCCGCCTTCGCCCGCGTGGGGGTTGAGGGCGGCCATGGCCAGGCGCGGGGCGGCAATGCCGAAATCGCGCTTCATCGATTCGTGGACGACGCGGGCGACGCGCATGACGCGTTCGGCGGTCACAAGCTCAGGCAGTTGGTCGATGGCGACGTGGATGGTCACCAGACAGGCGCGCAGGTCCTTGGCCGTCAGCATCATGACCGGGCCGCGCGTGCCGGAAAATGGCATGTCGGCGGTCAGTTCGGCGATGAACTCGGTGTGGCCGGGGAAGCGGAAGCCCGAGGCGTACATGGGCGCCTTGGCGATGGGGGCCGTGACGACGCCGGAGCCTTCGCCCGAGATGACCAGGTCGACGGCGCGCTCGATCCAGTCGGCTACAGCGGGGGCGTTGCGCGGGTCGGGCTGGCCCGGCGTCACCGGCGCGGGGGCCGGTTGGTGCAGGACGGGGATGGCGCGGCCGAAGACGGCGGCGGCCTCGGACGGGCTGAATATCTGCTGCACTGGCGCGCCCTGGGCCGCCAGCACGTCGGCGTCGCCGATGACGGCGAAGGGCGTGACGGGGGCGAGCGGGCCGGGCGGCGTGGCCAGAATCGGCCACGCCTTGGTGATAATCTCCGGCCCCACGCCGGCGGGGTCGCCCATCGTGACGACGAGCGGACGCCCGCTCATCACTGCTTGATTTCGATCAGGGCGTCGGCCCGCAGGTCGCGCAGATAGCGACGGCCCAGCATGGCGAAGTTCTGATTTTGCAGACGGGCTTCGACCTGTTGCGCTGAGGGGGCCTCGGGTCCGCCCAGGCGACGACCGCAGACGGCCAGGATGTGGACGCCCAGCGGGGTGCGGACGACGCTGCTGACCGTGCCGACTTCGGCCGAACGGGCGACCTGCTGGAACTGCGGCAGCAGGTTGGCGACGTCGCTTTCGCCCAGGTCGGCGCCCAGCATGCCCTGTTCGGCGCGGGCGCGCTCGATGATGTTGTCGCAGGTCGTGCCGCTGCGGAGCGCTTCGAGACGTTGAGACGCCGCCGCGACTTCGGCTTCGCTCGCCGTCTCCGGCAGTTCGATCATGACCTGCTTCATCTGGACCAGGCTGGTGGCCGCGCCTGAACGCTTGTCGCGCATATAGAGGATGTAGACGCCGCCATCGACGGGGATGGGGTTGGACAGCTGGCCGACCTCGAGCGAGGCCATCGCCTGCTCCAGGGCCGGTTGGACCGTGCCCTGAACCACCCAGCCGGCGTCGCCGCCGCGGGCGGCCGAAGGCGCGGCCGAGAACTGGCGGGCGACGGCCATGAAGGGCGCGCCCTGAACCATCTGTTGCACCAGCTGGCGGGCGCCGTTGACGGCTTCCTGCATGCCGCCGACGCGGTTGGCCTCGATGTAGATTTCGCCGACCAGATACTGGGGCTTGGTCGCGGACTCGGTCAGTTGGCGCATGGCCTGCTCGACCTGGGTGCGCGTGACCTTGGCGCGGTCGCGGAAACGCCCGCCGACCAGGTCGCGCCAGCCGATTTCGGTGCGCAGCTGCTCGCGGAAGGGCTGGGGACGGATGCCGCCCTGTTCCAGGAAGGCCATATAGCTTTCCGGGGTGGCGCCGGCTTCGCGGGCCATGCCGGCGATTTCCTGATCGACTTCGGCGTCGGAAATCTTCAGCTGTTCGAACTTGGCGATCTCGGCGGCCTGAAGGTGCTGCTCGATCAGGTCGTTCAACGCCTGCTGCTGGATGGCGCCGATGTTTTCTTCGGTGGGTTGAACCTGGGTCATGGCCATCAGCACCAGCATCCGCTGACGCAGGTCGTAGCCGGTGATGATCCGGTCATTGACGGTGGCGATGATGCCGTCGGACAGGCGGAACTGGGGGGCGGGAGCGGCGCGCTGAGGCGCTTCTTCCGCCGCAGGATTCAGCGTTCCGGCAGCGGGCGCAGGCTGCGCCGGAGCCGTCTGGGCCGCAGACTGTCCGATAGTCGTGCCGGCCATAAGGGCGGCCATGGCCACGCCCGTCGTATAACGCATCAAACGCATCGTCAGTCCTGATTCCCTAAAGCGGTCTCGACCCGGTCCCAGCAGCGTCATTAAACGTTCCGGGCCATGTAGGGCGCACGCCCCTGCACGCCATGCTTACCGCATATCATTTCGATCATAACCTGAACCTCCGAAAGTGGCGAGGTTAAGTCGGACATAGACGCCCTCGGATGGCCCGGTCGGGCGCACGCGGGTGTTATCACGCCGCCAGCCGAGTTCGAATCGGAAACAATCGTCGTCGAACAGCAGGCCGACTTCGGACCGCGTGACGATGTCGCGCTCCAGGTCAGCGATGCCGTTGACCGCCACGCCCCAGTTGCCGCGAATGAACTGCTGGCCGGAAAGCTGAACGAATTCATAGTTGCGGTTGAGCGGGCCGCTGACCGGATTGGAGCGGTCGATGATGTAGCTCAGGCTGGCGGCGTTGCGGCGACTCCAGCGTCCGTCAATGGTCGTTTCCGCACGGCGGATCTCGCCGTTCCCATCGACCGTGGCGTGGAACCAGCCGCGCATACGATCGGAAGGCGCGAAGGTCGCCTGAACCACCCAATCCGTCGTGCGCGAGGCGACGCCGGACGGGTCATAGAGCCGAGCGGGATCATCCGGGATCGGCGTCAGGAATTCGCGCTGGTCGTCGGCGCGCATGCTGCGTCCGACAAAGAGGCTGGCCGATCGCTTGTCGTCCCAGCGCAGGGTGGCGCGGGCGCCGGCGGTGAAGCGCAGCCCGCCTTCCATCAGGTCGTAGCCGGGGAAACGATCCATGCGGAACAGGGAGGTTTCGTCCAGTTCCAGCGTCTGGCTGTCTTCGTTGGGAATGCGCGGGTCCAGATCGGCGTCGGTCGAGGCCGACAACTGGGCCATGGGCTCCAGCACCAGGTCTGACGAGGCGCTGAGGCGACGGTACAGCGGATAGCTGACATCCACCCCGGCGCTGGCGCGGCCACGCGACAGGACGTCGGAGGTCTTGCCCAGCATCGGCGGCAGGTCGTCCACAGAATAGACATCCAGCCGGCCGTCGACGAACGGCTCCCAGCGCAGACCCATGGGCGTGATGATCGTCCGCCGCCAGTCGACCTGGCCTGTGAGGCGGCGGCTGTCGACGCCCGGCAGCGCGTCGGTCGGTGCGGGCGGGATCAACTCGGGGCGCAGGGTGGGGAAGCCGACATAGGCGTCGCGGGTCAAGGCCACGGCCGAGCCGCGCAGACGCAGGCGTCCGCCGAACACAGGGCCTTCCGGCTCCCACCGGGCGTCCACGATGGGCGCGACCAGGGGCAGGGTGCTCTCGCGCTCGAAGATCTTGAAGCCGTTCGGGTCGCGGAAGTCCGTCGCCGAATAGCGCGGGTCCAGCCGCAGGCTCTGGATCGAGAAGGCGGCGACCGAGAGATAGGACCGTTCGGTCTGACGCTCGGCGTAGACCTGGCTGATCAGGCGACGTCGGTCGCCGTAGTAGAGGCCGTTGTCCTGATAGGTCGAACTGACGTCATAGCGGTCGAACAGGGTCTTGTCGGACACGCGCTCGGCGGTGAAGCCGTAGCGCCACGGGCCGTCGGGATCGAACTTGCCGTGGGCCAGCAGATAGCTGCGGCTGGTGCGGTCGCCGAAGCGGACGTTGCTTTCCGTATCGCCGTCCCCGTCCAGGTCGAAGTCGCCGAAGTTGCGGCCATAGGTGTAACCGCCGCGCGCGACGATGGTCCCGTTCGCGAAGCGTCGACGCCATTGCAGGTTCAGCAAGGGCGCGACCTTGGTGTTGATCTGCGGGCTGAACAGCCAGTCCTCGGACGGCGAGACCACCAGTAGGTAGGGGATTTCGACCGAGCCGCCTCGGCCCTCGTCCCAATCCACACGCGGGATCAGGAAGCCGGAGGCGCGATCGACGCTGGGGTCGGGGTGGGCGAAGGCCGGTAGATAGAAGACGGGCACGCCGCCGACGCGGAAGACCGCGTTGCGATACAGGATGGCGCGCAGGTTTTCGTCCTGAACCGCCTTGTCCGCCTGGATCGAAATGGTCGGCTGCTTGGGACCGTCGACGTCGCAGATCGGGCAGGGGGTGAAGATGACCCGGTTCAGCTCGCTGACGTTTTCCGAGCGGCGCACGGCGGTGGCGGCCATCAGGCTGGCGCCATTGGTCAGGCGCAGGGCCAGATCGGTGGCGACGCCAGCCTTGAAGGCCGCATCCAGTTCGACGCGGCTGGCGTGCAGGACCGAGCCGTCGGGGGCGACAACCTCGGCCTGGCCCGAGGCGGTGGCGACGCCGCTTTTCAGGTCATAGGTGACTTCTTCGGCGCGAATGCTGTGGTCGCGGGTCCGGGCGAAGACGCGATCATCCGGCGTGCCGCTGGCGGTCACGACATCGCCTTCGCGCGCGGCGGCGTCGGCGTTCACGTAAAGCCCGCCTGGCGTCAGGCCGTCGGCGCCGGGCGTATTCGGAGCGGGTTGGGGGCTGGCGGCGGGGGCCTCAACCGGAGAGGCGGCGGCGACCTGGGCCATCGTCGGCAAGGCCGGCAGGCACGCGATCAGCGCCGCGCCGGCCAGGAGCCGGACGCGCAGGGCTCCCTCACGGGGAATGCGGCGATCACTCATGCGGAATCCACTCAATTGCCGGGCGACCGGAAGCCGTCCGATTAGCCGTCTTCGGTATAGAACAGCAAGGTAAAGGCGGCGAGCGCCGTCAACACAGGCGGCAGCCAGGCCGCCAGGAAGGGCGGCACGACCTCGGCCGAGCCCATGGCCGAGGAGAACTGGTTCACGAAGAAGAAGGCGAAGCCCAGCACCACGGCCGCAACCGTCATCTTGGCGAGATCGCCCAGACGCATGAGGCGCAACGAGAAGGCCGCCGCCAGAATCGACATGGCGGCGAACATCAGCGGCGTGGCCAGCAGCTGTTGCAGACGCAGACGGTAGGCCGTCGAGGCGAAGCCGGCGTCCTCGATTCGCTGGATCTGGTTCGGCAGAGACCAGAAGGGCGTCGACTGCGGGCGGGCGAAGCGTTGGAAGGCTTCTTCGTCGGCCAGGTTCGAGGGCAGGTCCAGCGTGGCGTAGCGCACCGCGCGTTGGCCCGTCTGGGCGCCTGTGGCGTCAGTCAGGCGCCAGCGTCCGGCGGTCAGCGAGGCCGTGGTCGCGTCGATCCGCTCGGTGAAGGTGCGGCGACCGTCCGGGGTGGTGGTGTAGATGAAGAAGCTGGCGTCCAGCAGGCGACCGCTGGCGGGGTCTTGCTGGGCGCCGCGAATGATCATCTGCCGATTGGCGTCGCCTTCGCGCAGCCAGACGGCCTGCTGCGCGTCCGTGCCGGGGGTGGAGCCGGAAATCCGCCCGCGCTCAAGCTGCCACAAGCCGTCGCCCGCGGCGGCCATCGGGCCGAAGACGGTGACGGTCAGCACGCCCAGCACCAGGGCGGCGGCCGCTGCGGGCAGGACGAAGCGCCAGGCCGATATGCCCGCCGCCCGCATGGCGATCAGCTCGCTGCGCCGGTTCAGCCCGACAAAGGCCGCCAGCGTCCCGAACAGTAAGACGAAGGGCAGAAGCTGAACGATCACGCTGGGCGATTTCAGCAGCACCAGGCCGAAGATGCGGGCGCCGGACAGCTCGCCGGACGAGTTCAGCCCGCGCGACACCTCGACGAAGTCGATCAGCATCACCAGGGCGGAGATGATGGCCAGGGCGACGGCCAGGGCGCGGAACTGCTGGACCAGAACATAGCGTTCGATGCGGCCGAGACGGAGCCTCATGCGAACCTCGCCTTGAAATGTTCATAGGGCGCCCAGGCGCGCCGCCGATGCGGCTTCAGCGCGCGGAACAGCAGGCGCAGGGCCACGAAGCAGGTGGCCAGCGGCACCAGGTATTGCAGCAGATTCAGCGCACCGTTCCAGGCGCTGGCCGCGACCAGGCCGTAGCCCACGACGCGCACCACCAGGAAGACGCCCGCAGCCTTGGCGATGCGGCCGCTATATCCTGTGCGGCTGAAAGATCCGCCGAGGATGGCGGTCAGGGCCAGGGCCATGGCCGCCAGGGCGTAAAGCGGCGAGGCCAGCCGCGAATGGGCCTCGGCCAATAGTTCGCCGCGCGTCCCGGCGCTTTCCAGCAGGGCGGGCGTGGGGTTGAACAGTTCGGTCAGCCATAGGTCGGACGGCTTGAAGCGGATGCGCTCGGTCGTCTTGGTATAGGGCGACAGGTCGAAGACCTGCTGGTCGAAGGACAGCTGGTTCAGCACGTCGCGCGACGAATAGCGCTGCATCGAGCCATTCTGCATGGTCAGGACCGGCACCCCGTCGATGCGGCCGAAGCGGGCGGTTTCGGCGTCCCAGGTCGTCACCGTCTTGCCGTTGTCGAGATAGACGAACAGGTTCTTGAGCAGACCGTTCTGTTCAATCTGCTGCACATAGACGGTCAGACCGCCTGGCCCCTGGACGAAGCGGCCTTCCTCGACCAGCAGGGCGGCGAGGTCGGTGCGGATGGCGAAGGCCTGACGGCGCGCCTCGCGTTGCGCCCAGGGCTGGACGAAGACATTGGTGATCAGGGCGACCACGGCGACGATGACGGCGATCTGAACCGCAGGTCGGATCAGCGACCAGCGGCTGACGCCCGCAGCATAGGCGGCGGTCAGTTCCTGCTCGCGCTGCAGCCGCGTCAAGGCGATCAGGGCGCCGACGAACAGGCCGATGGGCAGGATGACGGCGATCAGTTGCGGCAGGGTCAGCAGGGTCAGCTTGGCCATGACCCAGATGCTCTGGCCGCGCTCGACGATGACCTCGAGCTGATCGAGGCTCTGGCTCAGCAGGCCGATTCCGGCCAACGCCGCGCAGGCCGCCACGACAGGCAGGCCGATCTGGCGGAAAAGGTAGCCTTGAATCAGCGTCATGATCGGGAAAAAGCGTTTCGGGGGGCGAGCGAGTTGCAGCCGCGAGCGATGCGGGCCATGTAATACACATCCGGACGCAGCGGCGAAACTGCTGGTGCGTCCATGTCCGATTCAAGCACGACCGGGGCACAAAACCTCGGCCTGGAGTAGATTTCATGAAAATCGAGTTCGTCGCTTCCCCCAGCGCCGCCGAAATCCTTGCCGTCCTAGTCCATGACGGCCGTGCGCTGGCCGGGACGGGCTCGGCCCTCGACGCCGCCGCGTCGGGCGCTCTGACCAAGGCGATGACGAACAGCCGCTTCACCGGCGGCGCCAACAGCAGCCTGATGGTTGCGGCCCCGGCGGGCGTGGACGCCAACTCGGTGCTGCTGGTCGGCGCAGGCGCGGCGGACAAGTTTGACGATCTGGCGGTCGAGACCGCCGCCGCCGCCGCCTATCACGCCGCTAAGCTGTCGGGCGCCGAAGTCCTGACCATCGACGCCGCCCACCTGTCGGCCGAGCAGGCCGCGCGCGCCGGTTTCGCCGTGCGCCTGGCCGCCTATCGCTTCGCCAAATATCTGACCAAGCAGAAGGCCGACAAGATTCCGTCGGTGACGACCGTCCGCGTCGCGACGTCTGACGTGGCCGCCGCTGAGGCCGCCTTCGGCCCGCTCTCGGCGGTTGCCGACGCTGTTCTGTTCTCGCGCGATCTGGTCGCCGAGCCCGCCAACGTTCTCTATCCGGCCGAGTTCGCGCGCCGCGTGAAGGAACTGGAGCGCCTGGGTCTGGAAGTCGAGATCCTGGGCGAAGCCGAGATGGAAAAGCTGGGCATGAACACCCTGCTGGCCGTCGGCGTTGGGTCGGAGCGTGAAAGCCAGCTGGCCGTCATCAAGTGGAACGGCGGCAAGGAAGGCGAGGCCCCCATCGCCTTCGTCGGCAAGGGCGTCTGCTTCGACACTGGCGGCATTTCGCTGAAGCCGGCTGACGGCATGGAAGAAATGAAGTGGGACATGGGCGGCGCCGCCGCCGTGGCCGGTCTGATGCACGCCCTGGCGGGGCGCAAGGCCAAGGTCAACGTGGTCGGCGTTCTCGGCCTGGTCGAGAACATGCCTGACGGCAAGGCTCAGCGTCCGGGCGACGTGGTCGTGTCGATGTCGGGCCAGACGGTCGAGGTGCTGAACACCGACGCCGAGGGCCGCCTCGTTCTGGCGGACGCGCTCTGGTACACACAGGAGCGTTTCAAGCCGAAATTCATGATCGACCTGGCCACCCTGACGGGCGCCATCATCATCTCGCTGGGTCTGGAATACGCCGGCGTCTTCTCGAACGACGACGACGTGGCCAACGGCATCCTGGACGCCGGTCCCAAGGTCGGAGAGAACGTCTGGCGCCTGCCGATCCCGGCGGCCTATGAGCGTCATATCGACAGCCCGATCGCCGATGTGAAGAACATGGGCAACGGCCGCGCCGGGGGTTCGATCACCGCCGCACTGTTCCTGCAACGCTTCACCAACGGCACGCCGTGGGCGCACATCGACATCGCCTCGACCGCCTGGGTCAAGGACAGCCGCAACCCGACCGTGCCGGACGGCGCCGTGGGCTATGGCGTGCGTCTGCTGGACCGCATGGTCGCCGACAAATACGAAGCCTGATCCGACGCATTCAGAGGGTAGGACCGGGTGTCTGACGCCAAGCCGGAAATCTGGTTCTACCACCTGGAGCGCTCGACGCTGGATCAGGTGCTGCCGGGCCTGCTGGAGAAGACCCTCCAGCGGGGCTGGCGCGCCGTGGTGCGCGGGGCGGCGTCTCACCGCCTCGACGAGATCGACGAACAGCTGTGGACCTACCGCCCCGACAGCTTCCTGCCCCATGGCCTGGCGTCGGAGGCTCACGCGGCCCGGCAACCGATCCTTCTGTCCGAATCGGGCGAGAACCTGAATGCTGCTCAGGCGCTGTTCATCGTCGATGAGTCAGAGCTGGGGGCTACGGAAGGGTACGAGCGGTGCTTCATCATTTTCGACGGTCGGAACGAACAGGCCTTGCAGCAGGCGCGCGAGCGCTGGCGCACGCTGAAGGCGGCCAAGGCCAATCTGGCCTATTGGAAACAGACGGACGAAGGGCGCTGGGAAAAGGCGGCCTGATCGTTCTGGGGCTGCTGGCCATCGCCGGCTGCTCGTCCTCGTCGCCGTCCACGCGCCCCTCGGCCCCGGCCATTGTTGAACAGGCGCGCCAGAGCCAGCCGGTCGGCACGCGCATGCCTCAGAACGACGCCGACGTCTGCAAGGCGGGCGAGCTTCAGTGGCTGGTCGGGAAACCTAGAAGCGAGATCCCCGTTCCGGTGGATGTGGTGAACCGTCGCGTGGTGTGCAGCACCTGTCCTGTCACTGAAGACTATTCGCCTTATCGATTGAATATTTTCTATAATCAGCAAACCGGCATCGTCGAGCGCGTGAGCTGCGGCTAGGCCGAAACGGAGAGACGCCATGAAGACGATTCTGATGCTGACGGCATTTGCCGGCGCCGTGGCGCTCTCGGCCTGTGCGCCGAGCATGACCGCCCCCGGAGGCGAGCCGACGCCCGTCATGTGCAAGGCCGGCGACTATCAGGAGTATGTCGGGCGCAATCGCTCGACCATCCCCGAGGCCCCGGCGGGCCGCATCTTCCGCGTTCTGTGCAGCAGCTGCGCCGCGACCATGGATTATCGCGATAACCGCGTGACTTTCACCTACGACGACACGACCAATGTCGTGACGCGCGTTTCGTGCGGATGAGGGCGTTTCTGATCCTGGGGGCGGCGTTCGTCGCCCTTGGAGCCTGCGCCCCGGTGAAGACGACCGAGCCGGTTGATCTGGCCCAGCGCTGCGATCCAGCGGCGGGCCAGTCGCTGATCGGCAGTCATGTGGGGGCGGTGGATTTCGCTTCCAACGCCAATGTTCGGATCATTTGCACGACCTGCCCGGCGACGACGGACTATCAGGCCGAGCGAACCAATATCCGCTTCAACGAGAAGACCGGGATCATCGAAAAGGTCGACTGCGGCTAAGGCTGTCTGCGACGTTCCGAAAATGCCAGAGCGGGGCGGGTCTAGCGGCCCGTCCCGCTTTCGCGTTCAAGGCCGTAGAGGGAGTCGGCGATGTCCTCGACCTTCTGGCGCACCACGGTCTCGGCGTCACGCAGACCCCGATTGTAGAACAGTCTGCCTATGTCGCGTTCGATGAACTCGACCAGCATTTCAGTGGGCAGTTGGCCCGCCTCGATGTCCATTTCCTCGCGCAGATAGGTCCGCAGGCGGCTGGCGGCCTCCTGCATTTCGTCGCGGGTCAGGGTCGAGGGCCGGGCCTTCTTGCTCATCAGGACACGGCGGCCAGGGCTTCCTCGGCCTCGACCCAGGCGGCCTCGGCGGCGTCCAGATCGGTCTGGGTCTTGGCGCGGGCGCGCGTCAGGCCTTCCAGCGCCTTCGGGTTCGACACGGCGGCGTTGGCCAGGTCGTCGTCGATGCGGGCGATCTCGGCGGTCAGGGCGGCCATCCGCTCTTCGGCCTTCTTCACTGCATGACGCAGGGTCGAGGGCGAAGGGCCTGATTTCTTGTCGTTTTTCTTCTTGCCGCCTTGAGCGGGGGCCGCGGCTGCGGCCTCCTGCTTGATCTGGCTGGGCTTGACGGCGGCGGCCTTGGCGCGGTCGAGGACGAACTTCTGATAGTCGTCCATGTCGCCGTCATAGGGCTTCACCGTGCCGTCGGCGGCCAGCCACAGGCGGTCGGCGACCATCTCCATCAGAGAGCGGTCGTGGGTGATCAGGATGACGGCGCCGTTATACTCGTTCAGCGCGTCCAGCAGGGCGCGGCGGCTGTCGATGTCCAGGTGGTTGGTCGGTTCGTCGAGGATCAGGACGTGGGGCGCGTCCATCGCCACCATGTTCAGCAGCAGACGGGCGCGCTCGCCGCCCGACAGGCTCTCGACCGTGGTCTCCTGCTTTTCGTAGCCCAGGCCGAACTGGGCCAGCTTGGAGCGGCGGCTGCTTTCATTGGCGTCCGGCATGGCCCGGCGGATGATTTCCAGCGGGGTGTCGGTCGGGTCCATGGCCTCGATCTGATGCTGATGGAACCAGCCCACCCGCATCTTCTTGTCGCGGTGCAGTTCGCCCTCGGAGACGTTCAGGGCGCCGGCGATCATCTTGGCGAAGGTCGACTTGCCGGCGCCGTTGACGCCCAGCAGGCCGATGCGGTCGTCCAGGTCCATGCGCAGGTTCAGATTGCGCAGGATCGGCTTGCCGGTCTCATAGCCGACGTTGGCGCGTTCCAGACGGATCAGCGGCGGCGCCAGGGGGCGCGGCGGCGAGGGCAGGGTGAAGGGGGCGACGCGTTCCTCGATGGTGGTCGAGACCGGCTCCATCTTGGCCAGGCGCTTCATCCGCGACTGGGCCTGGGCGGCCTTGGAGGCCTTGGCCTTGAAGCGGTCCACGAAGGCTTGCAGGTGGGCGCGCTCGGCGTCCTGCTTGGCCTTGGCCGACAGTTGCAGACGGGCCTTCTCGGCGCGCGCCTTTTCGAACATGTCGTAACCGCCGGTGTAGAGCTCCAGCTTGCGGTTCGCCAAGTGCAGGGTGTGTGTGCAGCTGTTGTTCAGCAGTTCCCGGTCGTGGCTGATGATCAGGGCCGTGTGCGGGTATTTCTGCAGGCGGCTTTCCAGCCACAGGGCACCTTCCAGGTCGAGGTAGTTGGTCGGTTCGTCGAGCAGCAGCATGTCGGGCTCGGAGAACAGGGCGGCGGCCAGGGCCACGCGCATCCGCCAGCCGCCCGAGAACTCGGACATGGGACGCTGCTGGTCCTCCTGGCTGAAGCCCAGACCGGCCAGGATTTCACTGGCGCGAGCGGGGGCCGAGTCGGCGTCGATGTCGATCAGGCGCGCCCAGATCTCGCCCATTTCCTCGGGCGGGGCGGTTTCCAGCCGGGTCAGCAGGGTGTGGCGCTCGACGTCGGCTTCCAGAATCGTGTCCAGCACGCTGTCGGGCGTGGCGGGGTGTTCCTGATCCACCGAGCCGACGCGGGCGGTCTTGGGCAGGCTGACCTCGTCGCCGTTGGCGGCCAGTTCGCCCAGAATCAGCTTGAACAGGGTCGACTTGCCGATGCCGTTGCGACCCACCAGGCCGACTTTTGCGCCAGGCGGAAGGCTGACAGAGGCGTCGTCGAGGAACTGGCGGCCCCAGGCGTTGAACGTCAGGTTGGTGATCTGGAGCATGGAAAACGACTGACGTTGAGGTGGCGGTTGGAAAGCGGGGAGGGCGCCGCTATAAGCCCGCGACCCTCAAACTACCAAACCGCAAAGAGTCTTCCCATGACCGAACGCACTTTCTCGATCATCAAACCCGACGCCACGCGCCGCAACCTGACCGGCGCGATCAACGCCGTCATCGAAGGTGCAGGCCTGCGCATCGTCGCTCAGCGCCGCATCAAGCTGACCGAAGAACAAGCCAAGAAATTCTACGAAGTGCACGCCGAGCGTCCCTTCTACGGCGAACTGGTTTCGCAGATGATCGCTGAGCCGGTCGTCGTGCAGGTGCTGGAAGGCGACAACGCCGTCGCCAAGTACCGCGAAGTCATGGGCGCCACCAACCCGAACGACGCCGCCGAAGGCACGATCCGCAAGCTGTTCGCCTTGTCGATCGGCGAGAACTCGGTCCACGGTTCGGACTCGCTGGAAAACGCAGGCATTGAAATCGCGCAGTTCTTCACGGACGCCGATATCGTTGGCTAAATTGTTTAGCGGGCCGCCCCTGGCGGCCTAGCTCTGCAATAAAGCGGCCCGCCTCCGGAACCGGAGGCGGGCCGTTTCGTTTTCACGGTCCTGTTACCTGTTCAGCCATCAAGGAAGACCGCCATGAAGACGATCCTCAAACTGGCTCCGGTTATCGGCCTCGTGGGCCTGCTGGCCGCTTGCGGTACGACTACGGAACAACGCGCCGCCACGGGCGCCATCGGCGGCGCGGTCGCCGGTCAGGCCATCGGCGGCAATACTGGCGCGACGGTCGCCGGCGCCGCCATTGGCGCGATTGGCGGTGCTGTGACCACGCCGAAGAAGCCGAACTGACCTTATCCGGGCGTCCCCGGATACAAGAACGGCGTCAGCTGCGAAGCTGACGCCGTTTTCGTGTCCCAAAGGACCGAGCCGCTTACCAGATGCGGGCGCGGCTTTCCGGGGCGATGTACTGCGCCTGGTCGGGCGTGACGCCGAAGGCGGCGTACCAGGCGTCGATGTTGCGCGGCGGGGTCGAGGCGCGGGCGGCGCCCGGCGAGTGCGGGTCGGTCGTCAGTTGCTCCTTCAGCGCCGCCTCACGCGACTTCTCGCGCCAGACCTGAGCCCAGCCGAGGAAGACGCGCTGTTCGCCGGTCAGGCCGTCGATGACGGGCGCCGGCTGGCCGTTCAGGCTGCGGTGATAGGCGTCGAGCGCCATCAGCAGACCGCCCAGGTCGGCGATGTTCTCGCCCATGGTCAGGTCGCCGTTGATGGGCGTGCCGGGAATGGGTTCCTGAGCGTCGTAGATGGCCCCCAGGACCTTGGCGCGTTCCTCGAAGCGGGCGGCGTCTTCCGGCGTCCACCAGTCGCGCAGGACGCCGTTGGCGTCCGACTTGCGGCCCTGGTCGTCGAAGCCGTGAGTGATCTCGTGGCCGATTACGGCGCCGATGCCGCCGTAGTTGACCGCCGGGTCGGCCTTCGGGTCGAAGAAGGGCGGTTGCAGGATGGCGGCCGGGAAGACGATCTCGTTGCGCGGCGGGTTGTAGTAGGCGTTCACCGTCTGAGGCGTCATGCCCCATTCCAGCGGATCGACCGGCTGGCCGATCTTGCTGCGCTTCCAGGCCCAGTCGAAGGCCGAGGAGCGTTCGACGTTGCCATAGAGGTCGCCGGCCGACAGCTCCAGGCCGTCATAGCTGCGCCACTTCTCGGGATAGCCGATCTTGACGCCGAACTTGGACATCTTAAGCAGGGCCTGCTCGCGCGTCGGCTCGCTCATCCAGTCCAGCTTCTTCAGGCGCTCGGTCATGGCGGCGCTGAGGTTGGCGACCAGGGCTTCCATCTGGGTCTTGGATGAGGCGGGGAAGTGCAGGCGCACGTATTCCTGGCCCAGAACCTCGCCCAGCTGGCCATCGACGAGGGCGACGCCGCGGTTCCAACGCGGACGGTTTTCGGGCTGACCGCGCAGGGTCTTGCCGCGGAACTCGAAGCGGGATTCGACAAAGGCGTCGGATAGATAGGGGCCGGCCTGATCGACGATCTGGAAGGCTTCCCACGCCTTCAGCGTGTCCAGCGAGGTCTCGGCAAAGACCTGGGCTATGCCGGGGAAGGCCGTGTTTTCCATCAGGACGATGGTTTTCACGTCGCCGATCTGGGCGCCTTGCAGGAAGGCGGTCCAGTCAAAGCCGGGGGCCAGCCGTGCCAGGTCGGCGGTCGGGGCCGGGTTGTAGATCTTGTCGATCTGGCGGCGCTCGACCGTGGTCCAGTGCTTTTCGGCCACCTTGGTCTCGAAGGCCAGGATGTCGGCGGCGGCCTGGGCCGGGTTGGACCAGCCGGCGGCCGTCAGGGCGCGCGTGATATAGGCGACAAAGGCTTCACGCTGAGGCGCGAAGTCGGCCTTCAGGTAGTAGTCGCGGTCAGGCAGGCCGAGGCCGCCCTGGCCCATATAGGCCGAGTTAAGGTTGGGGTTCTGCAGGTCCTCGAACACATCGACGCCGAACAGGGAGCCGCCGAAACCGGCGTGGCTCTCGCCCATCAGGCGGGCCATGCCGCTGTGGTCGGCGACGGCGCGGACGGCGGCCAGGTCAGCGGCGAGCGGCTGGGCGCCCAGCTGGTTGACGCGGGCCTCGTCCATGAAGCTGGCGTAGAGGGCGCCGACCTTTTGCGCATTGGCGTTGGTCGGGTTGGCGGCGCTGGTCTCGATGATGGACTTCAGCTGGCTCTGGGCGTTTTCGTACAGGACGTCGAACGGGCCGAAGCGGGCCTTGTCCGAAGGGATCTCGGTATCCCGCAGATAGGTTCCGTTGGCGTATGCGTTGAAGTCGTCGCCCGGCTTCACGGTCAGGTCGCGACCGTTCAGGTCAAAGCCCCAGGGATGGATCTGCGGCGCGTCAGCGGCGGCGGCCGGCGCGGCGTGGCCGGCGTGGGCTTTCTGGGCGGAAGCGGCTTGGGCGGAGAGCGCGAAGGCGAGCGCCAGGCCGGCGGCGCCCATCAGGCGGGTCTTGGACATCGGGTCTTCCCATGTGGAAACAGGCGAGCGGTCGCCGACCATGTCAGGTTTGGCCGGGCCGATCTTGACGGGGAAACTGCTCCCGCCTGCGACCGGCTGTCGCATTAAAAATCGTTAAGGTTGGGCTTGGCCCTGACGGGCGACGAATGCGGCCAGCGTCTGCGGATACAGGGCGTGCTCCGCCGCCTTGACCCGTTCAGCCAGGGTTTCGGCGTCATCGCCGGGCAGGATAGCCACGCGGGCCTGACCAAGGGCCGGGCCCTCATCGACGCCTTCAGTGACGACGTGGACGGTGCAGCCCGCCTCAGCGTCGCCCGCCTCGATGGCGCGGGCGTGGGTGTTCAGGCCGGGATAGAGGGGCAGCAGCGAGGGGTGGATGTTGACCATGCGCCCCGCCCATTTCTGCACCAGCCAGGGCGTCAGCAGGCGCATGTAGCCGGCCAGGGCGATGACCTCGACGTTTCGTTCGACCAGCAGGGCGTCGATGACGCGCTCATGCGCCTCGCGGTCCTTGCCGAACGGCTTGTGCTTGACGGTCAGGGCCTCGACGCCTGCGGCGCGGGCCTTTTCCAGTCCCGCCACGTCGGCGACGTTGGAAATGACCACCACGACCTCATAGGGGGCGTCCGCCGCCTGACCCGCCGCGATCAGCGAGGCCATGTTGGTGCCTGAGCCGGAGATCAGCACGGCCACGCGGGTCTTGGGTTTGGCGGTTTCAGTCGGCATGGAGCGGCTCTGGCGAGACAAGAGCGAACGGCCCCGGCGTACGACCGGGGCCAGATCGTATCACGCGGCTTCCAGTTGTCCGCAGATGAAGGCTTCTTCGCCCGCGTTCAGCAGGGCGGCCAGGACCGGCTCGGCGTTTTCGGGCGAGACGATCAGGATGAAGCCGACGCCGCAGTTGAAGGTGCGGCGCAGTTCGTGGTCGGAAATGCCGCCGACCTGACCCAGCCATTCAAAGACCGGGGGCAGGGCCCAGGCATTCCAGTCGAAGGCGGCTTGCAGGCCCTCGGCGATGCAGCGCGGCGGGTTTTCGATCAGGCCGCCGCCCGTGATGTGGGCCGCGCCCTTGACCAGACCGGCCTTCATCAGCGGCAGGACCGGCTTCACATAGATGCGGGTCGGCTCCATCAGGGCCTGGGCCAGGGTGCGGTCCTTGGCGAAGGGGGCGTCGTCGCCCCAGGCCAGACCGGACTTCTCGACCACCTTGCGGATCAGCGAATAGCCGTTCGAGTGCGGACCGGACGAAGCCAGGCCGATGATGATGTCGCCGGCCTTCTGCTGGTCCAGATAGGGCAGGACCTGGCCGCGCTCGACCGCGCCGACCGAGAAGCCGGCCAGGTCGTAGTCGCCGCCCGAATACATGCCCGGCATTTCGGCCGTCTCGCCGCCGACCAGGGCGCTGCCCGACTGGCGGCAGCCCTCGGCGATCCCGGCGACGACGCGGCGCGCGGCGTCCACGTCCAGCTTGCCCGTGGCGTAGTAGTCCAGGAACATCAGCGGCTCGGCGCCTTGCGCCAGCAGGTCGTTGACGCACATGGCGACCAGATCGACGCCCACGCCGTCATGACGGCCGGTCTCGATGGCGATTTTCAGCTTGGTGCCGACGCCGTCCGTGGTGGTGACGATCAGCGGGTCTTCAAAACCGGCGGCCTTCAGGTCGAACAGGGCGCCGAATCCGCCCAGCGAAGCTTCGGCGCCGGGGCGGCGAGTCGACTTGGCTAGGGGTTTGATCGCGTCGACCAACATTTCTCCGGCGTCGATATCCACGCCTGCATCGGCGTAGGTGAGGCCGTTTTTCAGGGCTTCGGGGGTGTCGCTCATCGGTCACGGCTCGATATCGGGGGCGAAAATCTGTCGCGGCGCTCTTGCCACAACGGCGTCGCGCGGGGCTATAGCATCGGAATGACGCCAATCACCACCAATGACGCGCTAATCGAGTTCTGTGAACGGCTGGCCAAGGCCCCGTTCGTCACGGTCGACACCGAGTTCATGCGCGAAACGACCTACTGGCCCAAGCTTTGCCTGATCCAGGCCGCTTCGCCGACGGACGCCGCGATCATCGACCCCTTGGCCGAGGATCTGGACCTGGAGCCCTTCCTCGCCCTGCTGCGCGACGAATCGATCCTCAAGGTCTTCCACGCCGCCCGCCAGGACGTGGAGATCTTCAACCGCCTGGGCGCGATGCCCAAGCCGATGTTCGACACCCAGGTCGCCGCCATGGCCGCCGGCTTCGGCGATCAAGTCAGCTATGAACAGCTGGTCCGTCAGATGCTGCGCCAGGAACTGGACAAGGGCAGCCGCTTCACCGACTGGGCGCGCCGCCCGCTGTCGGAGGCGCAGCTGGTCTATGCCCTTGGCGATGTGACCCATCTGGCCGCCCTCTATCCCAAGCTGCGCGACCGGCTGCAAAAAGAAGGTCGTCTGGATTGGGTCATGTCCGAAATGGGCGCCCTGACCGATCCGGCCCTCTATGACACCACGCCCGAGAATGCGTGGAAGCGACTGAAGCCCAAGAAGTTCAGCGCCAAGTATCTGTCCGCCTTTGTCGCCACGGCTGTCTGGCGCGAGCGCGCGGCGCAGGAACGCGACCAGCCACGCGGCCGCATCCTGAAGGATGAGGGCATCGATGAGATCGCGACCCAGGCCCCGACCGATCCCGAGGCCTTCAACCGTCTGCGTTCGGTGCCGAAGGGCTTTGGCGGTTCGCGTCTGGGCATCGAACTGGCAGCCGAACTGAAACGTGTTCTGGCCGACCCGGAAGCTCATGCGCCCAAGCTGGAACGTCCGGCCCACAGCCAGCCGGCGCCGCCCTCGGTGGTCGAACTGCTGAAGGTGCTGCTTAAGGCCAAGAGCGACAACGCCGGCGTGGCCACCAAGCTGATCGCCAACGTCGCCGATCTGGAGAAGATCGCCAACGACGACAACGCGGACGTGGAGGCCATGAAGGGCTGGCGTCGCCAGCTGTTCGGCGAAGACGCGCTGAAGCTCAAGAAGGGCGAGATCGCCCTGGTGCTGAACGGCTCGCGGGTCGAAGTCGTCGAAATCGAAGGCTGAGTTTCGGAACCAGCGAAGAAGAGGCCGGCGGAAACGCCGGCCTCTTTCGTTTGGACGTCAGTGCGGCGTCGCTTCTTGCATTTTCAGGCCCAGTCCCATGGCCTCGGCCAGGGCCTTGGCGCGGCGGCGGGTCTGCTCGCCAAGCAGCATGTCGGCGTAGCCGTCGGCCGCCGTGATGCGCAGCGCGCCTTTCTCGACCGTGGCGGCGGCGTTGGCCAGTAGCTGCGGCGAGCGGCCCGACAGATCGCAGGCCAGACGCATGGCCAGGCCCAGGGCGCGGGCGCGCTTCTGGCCCGTTTCCGACAGCAGGCGATCGATAGCGCCCGGCGAGGGCGTCTTGGCCTCGCCGCCATAGCGGGCGTTCATGGCCACGGCCAGGAAGGCGCGTTCGGCGTGGGTCTGACCCGGAATGGGCGAGCGCAGCACCTGATTAAAGACCAGATCGACCCGATGGTCAGGGTGCAGGCGCGCGCCGAGGTCGGCCAGGCGGCAGACCGACGAGGTCAGAACCGCGTCGCGTTCCTCGCCAAAGGCCTCGGGCATGGCCGAGACGACGGGTTGCAACCAGCCATCCAGAGCGCGCGGCAAGGCCGGGTCCACGCCTTGCCGGCCGCCCCAGGCGGAGCAACCGGCCAACAGGGGATCGACCGCCGCCATCTCGGGCGACAGACCGGCGTAGAGCAGACCCTCGCGCACGCCCCAGGCCGAGAAGGTCACGGACTTCAGCCCGAGCGCGTCGATCAACCCGTCCAGCACCAGAGCGGCGTAGGGCAGGGTCTCGGCGCGACGCTTGGACACCCCCGGCAGTTTTTCTAGCGACGCCTTGGACTGACGCGCCACCAGACGGGTCAGATCGCGCACGTCGGCGGCGGTCATGGCGTATTCGTGGACGATCCGCAGCGGATGCTCGGTCATGGCCATGTGCATCTGGGCCAGGCTGCGCCAGGCCCCGCCGACGGCGTGCAGGTCGGTCGTGACATAGGCGTCGGCGACCGGGGCCAGGCGCCTGGCGATGCGGGCGCGCAGACGCTCGACATCGAACCCCTTGGGGTCGGCCAGAGAGAACGGCCCCAGCGGCAGGGTCACGCCCTTGTCCAGTGGACGGTTGCGGCCGCCGTTGCCGATACGGGTCAGTTCCAGACTGGCGCCGCCCATGTCGGCGGCCACGCCGCTTGAACCGGGCGCGCCGGCCAGGACGCCGAGCGCGGAATAGCGGGCTTCTTCCTCGCCGCTGAGGACGCGGACCTGCAGACCTGTCTCGGCGGCCACGCGGGCGCAGAACTCGGGTCCGTCCTCGGCCTCGCGCACGGCGGCGGTGGCGGCGATGATGGTCTGATCCGGCTGGACCCCCTCAATCACGGCGGCGAAGCGGCGCAGCGCCGTCATGGCCGAGGCCACGCCGGGGACGGACAGGCGTCGGGTGGCGGCCAGATCACGGCCCAGGCCGGCCAGGACCTTTTCGTTGAACATGGTCCAGACCGCCCGCCCTTCCAGCCGGTAGAGCACCAGACGGACCGAGTTGGAGCCGATGTCGATGACCGCGATCTGACGCGACGGGTATTCGGCCTCGACGCCCATCAGCGCTGCTTCCGGGGCTTGAGACCCGAATAGGACAGGGCGCCGGGCAGGGTCTTCACCTTGCGGCCGCGTCCCGAAAGGCTGGGATTGGTCATGAAATACTTGTGGGCCGAGAAGGGACGTTCAGGACCGGAGGGCGTGACGCGACGATAGGTTCCGTCAGCCTCCAGCACCCAGCTCTGGGCGTCGTCCTTCAGGTTGGCGACCATGATCTGATCCAGCACCTGATCGTGGACGGTCGCGTTCAGGATCGGCGTCATCAGTTCGACCCGGCGATCCAGGTTGCGCGGCATCCAGTCGGCGGACGAGATGTAGAGGCGGGCCTTGTTGCTGGGCAGGTCGTGGCCGTTGGCGAAGGCGATGATGCGGCTGTGCTCCAGGAAGCGGCCGACGATGGACTTGACCCGGATATTCTCGGACAGGCCCGGCACGCCGGGGCGCAGGCAGCAGATGCCCCGGATGACCAGTTCGATCCGCACGCCCTGTTGGCTGGCCCGGTAAAGGGCGTCGATAATCTCGGGATCGACCAGGGCGTTCATCTTGGCCCAGATGGCGGCGGGCTTGCCCTTGGCGGCGGCGGACATCTCCTTGCCGATCATCTCGATCAGGCTGGTCTTCATGTTCAGCGGCGAGACGACCAGGGCCTCCAACTCGTCGGGTGCGGCATAGCCGGTGATGTAGTTGAACACCCGCGTGGCGTCGCGGCCCAGCACGGGCTCGCAGGTGAACAGGCTGAGGTCGGTGTAAATCTTGGCCGTCGTCGGGTGATAGTTGCCGGTGCCGAAGTGACAGTAGGTGCGCAAGGCCTCGCCCTCGCGTCGCACCACCACGCTCAGCTTGGCGTGGGTCTTCCACTCCACGAAGCCGAAGACGACGTGGACGCCGGCCCGTTCCATCTGCCGCGCCCAGCGCAGGTTGGCCTCTTCGTCGAAGCGCGCCTTCAGCTCGATCAGGGCGGTGACGTTCTTGCCGTTCTCGGCCGCCTCGATCAGGGCGGCGACGATGGGGCTGTCCTTGGAGGTGCGGTACAGGGTCTGCTTGATGGCGATGACGTTGGGATCGCGCGCGGCCTGTCGCAGGAACTGGACCACCACGTCGAAGCTTTCGAACGGGTGGTGGATCAGCATGTCCTTTTCGCGCACCGCCGCGAAGATGTCGCCGCCGTTGTCGCGGACCCGCTCGGGATAGCGCGGTTCATAGCCCTTGAACTTCAGGTCGGGGTGGCCGCCGGGAATCAGTTCGGCCAGTTGCGCCAGCCCCAGCATCCCCTCAACCAGAACCACGTCCTGAGGCTGGGCGTGCAGTTCGGCGATGATGAAGTTGCGCAGGTCCTCGGGCATGGAGGCCTGGATCTTGATCCTGACGACCGAGCCCATGCGGCGCTGCTTCAACGCCTCCTCGAACTCCATGACCAGGTCTTCGGCCTCTTCCTCGATCTCGATGTCCGAGTCGCGGATCAGGCGGAACAGGCCCTTTTCCAGGATTTCGCAGCCGGGGAAGAGGTGGTCGATAAACAGCAGAAGCAGGTTTTCCAGCGAGACGAAACGCTTGCGGCCCGGCGCCGAGCGTCCGTCCGTCGCCAGAGGCCAGAAGCGCTTCACCTGCGTTGGCACAGGCACCATGGCGTAGAGGATGCGGTGGTCGCTGTTGCGGCGCAGCTTCAGCGCCAGCGAGAAGCCGAGGTTGGGCAGGAACGGAAAGGGGTGGGCCGGGTCGATCGCCATCGGGGTCAGGACGGCGAACAGTTGATTGAGGAACTCGGGTTCCAGTCGTTCGCGCTCGGTGCGGGTGATCTTGGAGCTTTCCACGACCTCGATCCCGGCGGCGGCCATCTCCTTGCGCAGGACACGCCAGCGGCGTTGCTGCTCGGCCATAAGGCCTCCGGCGGCGGCGTTGACCTGTTCCAGCTGTTCGGCGGGCGTCAGGCCGTCGGGCGAGACGACGCGGACGCGCTCGCGCACCTGCCCCTTCAGGCCCGCCACGCGGGTCATGAAGAACTCATCCAGGTTGTTGGCTGAGATCGACAGGAAGCGAACCCGCTCCAGCAGCGGGTGGCCCTCATTGGCGGCTTCTTCCAGTACGCGTCCGTTGAAGGCCAGCCAGGACAGCTCGCGATTGATGAAGCGTTCGGGCGAGTTCATCAGCGCCTCCGACAGCTCCAGCTGCGGGGCGCGCGACGAGGGGACTTCCTCGCCGGTGGTGTCGACGGCGATGGGCGCGATTTCAGTCATTTCACTGTTGTCGCGCGGGCCTGTGACGGCTGCAACCGTGATCTGGCCGGATCAGTCAGACAGTTCGTCGCTGTCGCCCAGAACCTGACGGGCCAGAACGCGCGTGACCGGGCGGTGGTAGGCGTCCAACCTGTCCACGATGTTCTCGACGGCGGCGGCTGAACGGTCGATGCGCCGGGCCAGATAGTCGATCACTTCGTCGCTCGGCGTGATGTTGCGCGTGGCGAAGGCGCGCTTCAGCATGGCCCCCAGGACGGCGTCGTCGGGCGCCTCGACGCCCACGGTGCGAATGGCGTTCAGACGCGAGCGCAAGTCGGGAAGGCTGCACGCCCAGGCTGCCGGCGGATCGCGCGACACCAGCAACAGGGCGCCGCCGCCCGACTGGGTCAGGTTGATCAGGTGGAACAGGCTCTCGTCGTCGGCGTCCTGGGCGCGGTCCAGCAGCACGAACTGGCCCTCAAGCTCCAGCGGATCGACCAGGGCGGCCTCGGCGCCGTGCAAGGCGACTGCGCCGGTGCGCTCGACCCAGGCGGCGGCCAGATGGCTCTTGCCGCTGCCGGGCGGGCCGAAGATCGACAGGATCGAACCGGCCATCTCGGGCCAGGTCGCCAGCACCGAGGCGGCTCTCGAATTGGATTCGGACACGACGAAATCCGTCGCGCGTTGCGACGCCTCCTGCCGCAGGGGCAGGCGCAGTTGCTGAATGTCCGAACCGAGGGCCGTCATGCCGTGAACCATAGCAGAGGCCGCCGGAAGCGCTGTGGGCAGGTTCCCTGGGGCGGTGGACAACCGCGCAGCGCTGTGGATTTAGCCGCCAGCCTTGACTTTCCGGGGCGATGATGGGCCTTTCGCCCCTCCTAATTCACGCTGTTCTGCAGCCGTTTTCAGACGATATCCGATCATGCACGCCTATCGCACCCATACCTGCGGCGCCCTCCGTTCGACGGATGCGGGCGCGAATGTTCGTCTGTCGGGCTGGGTTCACCGCAAGCGCGACCACGGCGGTCTGCTGTTCATCGACCTGCGCGACCACTACGGCCTGACCCAGCTGGTGCTGCACCCGGAGACGCCGGGCTTTGAAGCCGTCGAGCGTCTGCGCGCCGAAAGCGTCATCAAGATCGACGGCGAAGTGGTCAGCCGCTCGGCCGAAACCACCAACGCCAACCTGCCGACCGGCGAGATCGAAGTCCGCGTCCTGGCCGTTGAAGTGCTGTCGGAAGCCGCCGAACTGCCGCTGCCGGTCTTTGGCGAGCCGGAGTATCCTGAGGAAATCCGCCTCAAGAACCGCTTCCTCGACCTGCGCCGCGAAACCCTGCACAAGAACATCGTCCTGCGCTCCAAGGTGATCCACTCGATCCGTCAGCGCATGGTCGAGCAGGGCTTCCTTGAATACCAGACGCCGATCCTGACGGCCTCGTCGCCGGAAGGCGCGCGCGACTTCCTGGTCCCGTCGCGCATGCATCCGGGCAAGTTCTACGCCCTGCCGCAGGCGCCGCAGCAGTTCAAGCAGCTGCTGATGGTCTCGGGCTTCGATCGCTACTTCCAGATCGCGCCCTGCTTCCGCGACGAAGACCTGCGCGCCGACCGTTCGCTGGAATTCTACCAGCTCGACGTCGAGATGAGCTTCGTCACGCAAGAAGACGTCTTCGCCGCCATCGAGCCGCTGATGAACGGCGTCTTCAACGAGTTCGGCGAGGGCAAGCCGGTGTCGCCGATCGACGGCGTCCACACCTTCACCAACGACTTCGGCGAGACGTTCGAGCACAAGGGCTTCGAGCGTCTGACCTATGCCCAGTCGATGAAGTGGTACGGTTCGGACAAGCCGGACCTGCGCAACCCGATCAAGATGCAGGACGTGTCGGACCACTTCCGCGACGGCGGTTTCGGTCTGTTCGCCAAGATCCTGGGCGCGGACGCCAAGAACGCCGTCTGGGCCATCCCGGCCCCGACCGGCGGTTCGCGCGCCTTCTGCGACCGCATGAACTCCTGGGCGCAGGGCGAGGGCCAGCCGGGTCTGGGCTACATCTTCTGGTCCGATGATCAGCAGGCCTGGGGCGGCCCCATCGCCAAGAACCTGGGTCAGGAGCCGACCGAGGCCCTGATGACCGCGCTGGGTCTGGGCAAGGGCGACGCCGCCTTCTTCACCGCCGGCGACCCCGCTGTCTTCGCCAAGTTCGCCGGTCTGGCCCGCACCCGCGTCGGCACAGAGCTGAAGCTGATCGACGAGGCGCAGTTCAAGTTCTGCTGGATCGTCGACTTCCCCATGTTCGAATGGTCGGAAGAAGAGAAGAAGGTCGATTTCAGCCACAACCCCTTCTCGATGCCGCAGGGCGGGATGGAGGCGCTGGAGACCCAGGACCCGCTCACCATCCGCGCCTATCAGTACGACATCGTCTGCAACGGCTATGAGCTGTGCTCGGGCGCGATCCGTAACCACAAGGCCGAGATCATGCTCAAGGCCTTCGAGATCGCCGGTTACGACGCCTCGGTGGTCGAGGAGCAGTTCGGCGGCATGCTGAACGCCTTCCGCTTCGGCGCCCCGCCGCACGGCGGTCTGGCCCCTGGCATCGACCGCATCGTCATGCTGCTGGCCAACCAGACGGCCATCCGCGAGGTCATCGCCTTCCCGCTGAACCAGCAGGGCCAGGACCTGCTGATGAGCGCGCCCGCCGAGGCCGCTGACAGGCAGCTCAAGGAACTGTCGATCCGTACGGCCCTGCCGCTCAAATAGGCGGCCTTGCGGCGTTGAAATGGAAAGGGCGGCTCTCGCGAGCCGCCCTTTTTCTTTGGGTATGTGATCTGGCCTAGTGGCCCGAGGCGACGACCAGATTGCGCTGACGCGGCGGAATGGGCGGCGAGGGCGGGGCCGGGGGCGTGCGGATGACGCGGATGCGGGCGCCGCCGCACGAACGCACGGTCAGGCCGTTAGGCAGGCGGGTCGCGCCGTCGCCACAGGCGTCATGCACCTGATCCTGGGTCAGGCCGCGCGCGCCGGACAGGTCGGCGCCGCGAATGTCGGTCCGGTTCATCGAGGCGCCCGAGAAGTTGGCGCGGTCGAAGCTGGCGCCGGTCAGGCGGGCGCTGTCCAGCGAGGCGTTGTTGAACTTGGCGCTGTCGAACACGCCATTGGTCAGGTTGGAGGCGTTGATCTCGGCGTTGGAGAAGTCGGCGCCCGTCGCGCGGACATTGGCCAGGGTGGCGCCGAACATCTCGCTGCTGTTGAACCTGGTGCGGGTCAGGACCGCTCGATTGAAATTGGCGCCGTTCAGCTCGGCCGAGGACAGGTTGGCGTCCTGGAAATTCGTGTTGATCAGGTTGGCGCCCGTGGCCTCGGCGCCGGTCAGATTGGCGCTGATGAAGGTGCTGCCGGTGAAGTTGGCGCCCATCATTTCGACGCCGCGCATGTCGGCGCGGCTGAAGTCGCTGCCGGCGAAGTTCGACCCGAGCAGTTCGGCCCCGCGCAGGGTGGCGCCGACCAGGGTGGCGTTGGTGAAGCTGGCGCCGGTGAAGGTGGCGCCCGACAGGTCGCGGCCGGACAGTTCGCAGCGATTACAGCTGCCGCCCAGCGACACCATGCGGGCCACGTCGCGATCCTGCATCTGCGACAGGTTCACCACCCCTGCGAAGGCGGGGGCGGCGACCAGCACGCCGGCCAGTCCGCCGGTGAGGGCGGCGGCGGCGGGGGCCAGGCGGCGGAGGAGGGCGAGCGGGCGTTTCATCACCCTGTCTAGATGCGCCTGTCGCCTGAAAAACCCTACTTAAATCGTGGTAACGATGGCGACCTTCAGCAGGCCGGAATGCGCAGGCCCGACGGCAGGACGGTGGCGTCGTCGCCGCAGGCCTGATTGAGCTGGCTCTGGGTCAGGCCGACCGCGCGCGCCAGTCGGGCGCCCGACAGATTGGTCCCGCTGAGCTTGGCGCCGGACATGACCGAACCGTCCAGATAGGCGCCGACAAAGCTGGCGTTGGTCAGGTCGGCGCCGGCGAAGTTCGAGCTGGAGAAGACGCCGCCATAGGCCTCGACGTCGCGCATATCGGCGCGCGAGAAGCGGGTGCGGTTCATGACGGTCAGGCTGAGGTCGGCCTGGCGCAGGCGGGCGCCCGCCAGGTTGAGGCCGCGCACCTCCATCCCCGAGAAATCGCCCTGGAACAGGTTGCAGCCGGGGCAGCTGGCGCCGCTGCGCACGCGGCTGATCTGGGAGGCGTTCTGGGCGACTGCCGGCAGGGCCGTGGCGGCGATCAGCGAGGCGGCGAGTGCGATTGCGAGACGGTTCATGCGAAAGCTCCGGGATTTGCCCCCTTCACAGCAAGAAGCGGGCCGCAACCGCGCCGGCTTCAGCCCTGCATCTGCGGGGCCGCGCCGCAGGTGTCGCAAATCCAGCCGCCGCCACGATTTTGCAGGCTGAGATCGCCACAGGCCGGACAGGCGACGGCTTCGGTCGGGGCGGCGTCGCGCGGCGTCTCGGACTTGCGCCCAAATGGGACGACAACGAGGTTGTCGGGGGCGGCCCCGCGCGCGAAGCCCTTGGAGATGAAACGGGCGGCGGGAACCGGCTCGGCGTCGTTCGTCGTCGCGCCCAGACCGTCTGGATTGCCCTCGGGCTCGGCGTTGGCCAGTTCCTGACGCTCCAGATAGGAGACGCCCAGTTCGCGGAAGATGTAGTCGAGGATCGAGGTCGCGGAGCGGATCGAATCATTGCCGGTGACCCGCCCGGCGGGTTCGAACCGGGTGAAGACGAAGGCGTCGACGAATTCGTCCAGCGGCACGCCGTATTGCAGGCCGATCGAGATGGCGATGGCGAAGTTGTTCATCAGGCTGCGGAAGGCGGCGCCTTCCTTGTGCATGTCGATGAAGATCTCGCCCAGTTCGCCGTCTTCGTATTCGCCGGTGTGGATATAGACCTTGTGGCCGCCGACGGCCGCCTTCTGGATATAGCCCTTACGGCGGTCGGGCAGTTTGCGACGGGTGCGGTCGCGCTCGATGACCTTCTCGACGACGCGTTCGACGGGCGAGGCCTCAGGTTCCGCGCGGCGCTGAACGGGGGCCTCGACCTCGGCCAGGTCCAGACGGAAGTCGGCGGGCGGCGCGGCGCGATGCAGGACGACGGCGCGGCGGCCCTCGCGCGCGGCCTCGCCCAGGGCGCGCGCGACCTGAAGCGATCCGGCGCGCCAGTCGATTAGGTCGGGCGTGACGTCGGGGACGTCGCTGAACGGCTCGATCGCGCGGCGCAGCTCGGCTTCGAAGGCGGCGGGATCGGCGGCCAGCAGGCCGCGCAGGGCCTCGGGCGCGGCTTCCCAGCTGGACAGGTCGGCGTAGCCGAAGGCGGCGGCGCGGGCGGCCTCGATGGCGGCGGGGTCAAAGCCCAGTCGCGGCAACAGATCAGCCCCGTCCTCGAACGACAGGCCCAGAACGTCATCGATGAAGCCCGCGTCCAGTACGGGCGGGGCGAAGACGGCTGCGAGTTGGTCCGTTTGTCCCAATGCGAGCTCGACGGCCTCCAGCTCCACGTCGGTGAAGCCCAGGTCGCGCAGGGCGGAGTGGTTGACGCCGGGCGCGCCGATCAGGGTGCGACGGCCGAACAGGCGGCGCTCGGCGTCCTCGGCGTCGCCGCCGGCGCGGGCGATGGCGCGGGCCAGAGACGGGCGCAGGCGCCGCTGGGTTTCGCCGTCCTCGGTCTGGAACAGGTCGGTCGCGCCGAAGGGGGAGGCGCCGAGGCGCAGTTCAAGCTCCGCGTCGCGGACGAACAGGTTGATGGCGGCGTGGCGACGGCCGCTGCGTTTCAGGGCCTTGGTCTCCTGACCACGCGAGACGGCGGCGTCCACGACTTCGTCGGCGACGGCGTCCCACTCAAAGCAGGGGCTGAGCAGGGCGGCGAGTTCGACAGAGGCGCCGCCGGCCGCAGCCGAAACCCGCGCGCCGACCATGGCGGCGAGAGGAAGGGGGTTTGCGGCGTCGGTCGCGACGGTCCAGTCGGCCAGACCGGAAAGGCCGATGGCGATGGGCCTGGCCGCCTCGCGTCGCGTCGCGGCAGCGCCGATGGCGGTCTCGATCTCCAGCGCCATGACCCAGAGCCGGGTCAAGTCGTCCAGAGCCTCGTCGAAGGCTTCGCCGGTGAAGGCGGCCAGACTCGGCAAGTGGAAGGCGGCGCGGACCTCGAACGCGGCGTCGGTCAGGGTCTCGGCGTCGCGGGGGGTGAAGGTCAGAGCCAGATCGCCTTCCAGCACGGCCTCGGCCACAGCCAGAGCCTCAGGGCCGCCCGAGGCGATGGAGTCGCGCGGGGCCAGGACGGGCGTCAGGACGCGGACGGCGGGCGGGGCCAGGGCGACGGTCTGGGTTTCGCCCTCGACGGCGCGAATGATGTCCGCGTCGCTCGCGCCGCAGCGGCGGGCGATCAGGGCGGCGCGGGCCAGGGCCGGATTGGCGGCGGGATCGGCGCAGGCCTCGCGCGGGCCCTCGCAGCGGTCGACCGCGTCGGCGACGGCGCGCAGGGCGTCGGACAGGGCCTCGGCGGCGCGTCCGGCCAGACGCTCGCCGCGTCGGGCTGCGGTCAGATCGGCCAGACGCCGGGCGGCGCCGGGTTCGCTGAAGGATAGGCAGGTCGGGACGGCGGGTGCGGTCCGCTCTGTCTCGGGCGCGGCCAGGCCGAGCAGCAGAGACGCCCAGAGTTCGTCGGCGAAAATCTCGGCCTCGTCGGCATTGTCGAACAGGCCCAGGTCGCGGCCCCAGGCCCCGAGCCGATGGGCCCAGCGGTCGGCGGCGCCGCCCAGCCAAGCCGCGTGATCTTCGTCCAGAGGCGCGGCGTCTTCCGGCAGGTCGGTCGGCAGGCTTTCGGCCCAGTCCAGCCAGGCCTCCACGCGCGCATCGGACCAGTCAGCGGGCGCCAGCGTCGCCGTCATGGCGCCGGGGCGTTCGATCTGGCGGAGGTCCATCGCCACGGTCGCGGCGAGGGGGGCAAAACGGGGCTTGATGCGCATCAGACGTCTCCGCGCGTGTCCTGATCGCGACATTAACGACGCCTCTGAAGGCGTTTCAATAAATCTTGGGCCTGTGGGGCATGTTACCCCCAAGATGTTGATGTTGAGTGGCGGCGCTCTGTTGGGCCGGCGGGCTGGACGCGGGCGGCTGCGGTTTCTATGATCGCGCTGCGTCGTCGGACCTCCCCGAGCGGCGGGATACAAGTGAGTACGACGACGTGCTGAGCAAGATCTTCACCTGGTGGAACGGCGCCACGATCGGCACCCTGTTCACCATCGGCAAGCGCGGCCAACTGGTCGGCACGGACGAGTTCGGCAACCGCTATTATCAGTCGCGCGACAACGTCAGCTATGACGGACGCAAGCGCCGCTGGGTCGTCTATGACGGTTACGCCGAAGCCACCAAGGTTCCGCCGGAATGGCAGGGCTGGCTGCGCTACACCTATGACGAGACCCCGGTCGAGAAGCCGCTGCCGCGCCGCGCCTGGGAAAAGGATCACCTGCCGAACATGACCGGCACGCCGATGGCCTGGCGTCCGCAGGGCTCGCTGGCCAATGAAGGCAAGCGCCCCGCCGCTACCGGCGATTATCAGGCCTGGAGCCCGGAATGAACCGACGCGTCCTGCTGATCGGCGTGGCCGTGGCGGGACTGGCGGTCGCGGGCGCCGGCATGACCAGCGTCCTGATGGACCTGCCGCAGGACGCTGTTCCGGTTCAAGACCCGGTCGGCGACGCCCTGCGCGAGGCCAACCGGGCGCCTGTTCAGACCCCTGCGTCCCCTTCATCCCAGGCCCCGGCGACGCCGGCGTCGGGATCGCCTTCGACCGTTCCGACGGCGGCGCCCGGCGCGCCTGTCGTCATCGTGACGCCCGAGGCCGAGATCGCCGCCGTTCAGGAGGAGGCGCCGCCCGAGGCCGCGGCCGAAGCGCCCAAGGTCGAGGCCGCGCCTGTGGCTGCGCCCGGTCGCCGTCAGCGTCGCCCGGTCGCCGTCATCCACGCCATCGACAAGGTCACGGCCGAATCCATGCTGTTCGAGGTCGAGGTCGGCGGTCGCCCCGTCCGCTTCAACAAGACCCTGATCTTCAGCGTCCGCGCCTGCGAGGTCTCGGCGCCGGACGAGTTGACCGAAGACGCCATCGCCTATCTGGAAGTCGGGGTTCAGCCACGCGGCGTCGCCGTGCCGACCGAGGCGCGCCAGATCTTCAAGGGCTGGATGTTCGCCTCATCGCCGGCCATCAGCGGCCTGCAACACCCGATCTACGACGCCTGGGTGGTCGGCTGTAAGGCATAGGTCACGGCCTCCGCGCCTGTCAGGGGCGCGGTCAGGGTCGACTTGTCCGGCGTCAGGCGCAGAGCAGGCTTCAACAGGCGCAGATAGGCCGCCTGCGGCGTCTCCACGGCGCCGAATTGGCTGAGATGCTCGGTCAGGAACTGGGCGTCCAGCAGGCTCCATCCGCCCAGACGTAGGCGCGCCACCAGATGCACCAGGGCGACCTTTGATGCGTCGCGCGCCCGGCTGAACATGCTCTCGCCGAAGAAGGCGCCGCCTAGCGTGACGCCGTAGAGGCCCCCGACCAGAACCTCATCCAGCCAGCACTCGATACTGTGGGCGTGGCCGCGCGCGTGCAGTTCCAGATAGAGGCGGCGGATCGGATCATTGATCCAGGTGTCCTCGCGTCCCGGCATGGAGGCGGCGCAGGCGTCCAGCACGGCGGCGAAGGCCGTGTCCACGCGCACCTGAAACGGCTCGCCGCGAACGGTGCGGCGCAGGCGCGTGGGGATGTGGAAGCGATCCAGCGGCACGACGCCCCGCTGGTCCGGCTCGACCAGAAACACGCGCGGATCATCGCGCGCCTCGGCCATGGGGAAGACGCCGCGAGCGTAGCAGGCCAGCAACGCCTCGGGTCCGAAGACGCTGGAGGGGCTGCTGGCGCTGAACTCGGGGTCGTCCAAGAGGGGTTAGGCCTTGGCCTTCTGGGCGGCGGCCCATTTTTCCAGCCAGTGGATGTCGTAGTCGCCGGACAGGATGTCGGGCTCCTGCAACAGCTTCTGGAACAGGGGGATGGTGGTGTCGACGCCGCCGATGACCATCTCGCCCAGGCTGCGCTTCAGACGAGCCAGGGCTTCCTCGCGGTCGCGGCCGTGGACGATCAGCTTGCCGATCAGGCTGTCGTAGTAGGGCGGGATCGAATAGCCGGCGTAGATGGCGCTATCCAGACGCACGCCCAGGCCGCCCGGCGCGTGGAAGTCGGTGATCGTGCCCGGCGACGGGGTGAAGGTCTCGGCGTTCTCGGCGTTGATCCGCACCTCGATGGCGTGGCCGTCGAAATGGATGTCCTCTTGCGTGAAGGACAGCGGAAGACCGGCGGCGATGCGGATCTGTTCGCGGACCAGATCGACGCCCGTGATCATTTCCGTGACCGGGTGCTCGACCTGCAGGCGGGTGTTCATCTCGATAAAGAAGAACTCGCCGTCTTCCCAAAGGAACTCGATGGTGCCGACGCCCAGGTAGCCGATGGCGGCGATGGCCTTGTTGACCGTCTCGCCGATCTGCTTGCGACCCTCGGCCGACAGGGCGGGCGAGGGGGCTTCTTCCAGCACCTTCTGGTGGCGGCGTTGCAGCGAGCAGTCGCGTTCGCCCAGATGGACGACGTTGCCGTGGCTGTCGGCGATGACCTGGATCTCGATGTGGCGCGGCTTCTGGAGGTAGCGCTCCATATAGACGGCGCCGTTGCCGAAGGCGGCCTTGGCCTCGGTCTGGGCCGTCTGCACGGCCTCGACCAGATCATCGGCGGTCAGGGCGACCTTCATGCCGCGTCCCCCGCCGCCGGCGGCGGCCTTGACGATCAGCGGGAAGCCGATGGTCTTGGACGCTTCGATGGCGGCTTCGACGGTTTCGACCTCGCCGTCAGAACCGGGGACGCAGGGGATGCCCGCTTCCATGACGGTCTTTTTGGCGGTGATCTTGTCGCCCATGACCCGGATATGCTCGGGCTTGGGACCGATGAAGGTCAGGCCGTGGGCCTCGATGATCTCGGCGAAGCGCGCGTTTTCCGACAGGAAGCCATAGCCCGGGTGGATCGCCTGGGCGCCGGTGATTTCCGCCGCCGCGATGATCTGCGGGATGTTCAGATAGGACTTGGCCGCCGGCGCGGGGCCGATGCAGACGCTTTCGTCGGCCAGGCGCACCCACATGGCGCCGCGGTCGGCCTCGGAGTGCACGGCGACGGTGGAGATGCCCATCTCCTTGCACGCCCGGTGGATGCGCAGGGCGATTTCGCCGCGGTTGGCGATCAGGACCTTGGTGAACATGACGGGTCTCAGGCTTCCAGCAGAACCAGAGCTTCGCCGTATTCGACGGGCTGGGCGTCGCCGACGAGGATTTCCGACACGACGCCGTCACGCGGCGCCTGAATCGGGTTCATGGTCTTCATGGCTTCGACGATCAGCAGGGTCTGACCCTTCTTGACCTTGTCGCCGGGCTTGATGAAGGCCGGAGCCTCCGGCGAGGGCTGGAGATAGGCGGTGCCGACCATCGGCGACTTCACCTCTTCGCCCTTGCGCGAGACGATGGTGGCGGGGTCCGACGGCATGGAAGCCGGTGCGGCGGCGGGCGCGGCGTGAGCGACCGGGGCCGGGGCGGCGGCGTAGTGGATGGGGGCGGCGGCGACGGTGACTTCGCGCTTCACCTTGATCTTCAGATCGCCGCGCTCGACTTCGATTTCGGTCAGGTCGGTGTCGTTCAGGATGTCGGCCAGGCTGCGGATCAGGCCGGCGTCGATGGCGTCGTTCTTGTGCTTGTCGTCGGACATGGTGCGTCTCTCTTCAGATCTTGGGCGAACGAGCCCCGGCCTCGGCGCGTTCCTTGGAACGGTCTTGCGCCAGCCGAAGGGCGGCCTTGACGGCCAGTTCGTAGCTGTGGGGGCCGAAGCCCGAAATGACGCCGGTCGCAACCAGCGAAACATAGGAATGACGCCGGAAATCCTCGCGCGCGGCGGGGTTCGACAGGTGGCATTCGACGACGGGGACGCTGAGCGTCTTCAACGCATCCAGCAAAGCCACCGAGGTGTGGGTGAAGGCGGCAGGATTGATCACCAGGGCGCAGGCTTCGTTGCGCGCCTCATGGATCCAGTCGACCAGTTGGCCTTCGTGATTCGATTGGCGGAACACGACGCGCGTGTCGCCGGCTGCGGCCTCGCACAGCGCCTGGACGTCAGCCAGGGTCTCGTGGCCATAGATGTCCGGCTCCCGAACCCCGAGAAGGTTCAGGTTGGGGCCGTTCAGGACGTAGAGGACAGGGGCTTCGGGCATTCGCTCGGAAAACTGGCGCTCACGACCGCGCGGATTCGGTCGGGCGTTGTAGCTCAGGTCGAGCCAGACGCAAAGCGGGTCGATAAGGATCTTGACCTTAGGGCATCTGGATTTCGATCTGGCGGGTGAAAGACGGTCGCTAGGCGGGCAGTTCGACCAGCACGACAGCCTGGGCCGCCAGGCCCTCGCCGCGCCCGGTGAAGCCCAGGCCTTCGGTCGTGGTCGCCTTGACGCTGACAGCGTCCAGCGGAAGCTTCAGCAGGTCCGCGAGGCGTTCGCGCATGGCCTGGCGATGCGGCTTCACCTTGGGCTGCTCGCAGATCAGGGTGACGTCGACATTGACGATCCGTCCGCCGCGGGCGGTCACGCGCTCAACGGCATAGACCAGGAAACGGTCGGACGAGGCGCCTTTCCACTGGGGATCGCTGGGCGGGAAGTGATCGCCGATGTCGCCATCGGCGATAGCCCCCAGGATGGCGTCGGTCAGGGCGTGCAGGCCCGCGTCGGCGTCAGAATGACCGATCAGGGTTTGGTCGTGCGGGATCTCGACGCCGCAAAGCCAGACTGATGTACCCGGTCCCCAGCGATGGACGTCATAGCCCTGGCCTATGCGGGTGGTCTTGGGCAGCAGGGCCTCGGCCATGGCGAAATCCTCGGGATAGGTGAGTTTCATGAGGCGGGCGTCGCCTTCGACAAGGCGCACACGCCCGCCGGCGCGTTCCACGACGGCGGCTTCGTCGGTGGGGGCCTCGGGTCCGGTCCAGGCGGCGTAGGCGTCGCGGATGGTCTTCAGGCGGAAGGCTTGCGGCGTCTGGGCGCGCCACAGGCCGTCGCGGTCGATCCCGCCGACCATCAGGCCGTCCACGCCGCGGCGCAGGCTGTCGGCCACCGGGAGAGCGGGCAGGGCGCCGTCGGCGTCATTCAGCGCCGCCAGCAGACGGTCGATGACGGCGGCGTTGAGGAAGGGGCGCGCCGCGTCGTGGATCAGGACCGGCGCATCGTCAGCGACCTCCAGCGCGGCGAGGCCGGCGCGCACCGAATCTGCGCGCGCGGCGCCCCCCGCGACCGTGCGCCAGCCTGAAAGACCGGCAAGGGCCTCAGCCGCGCGCGCCTCGGCGCCGGGCGCGACCACGACGACGACCGAATCGGCGCCCGCCGTCAGCAGGGCGTCCACCGACCAGCGCACCATCGGTCGGTCGCCGACGACCCGCCACTGCTTGTCTCCACCGGCCCGAGAGCCTGAACCGGCGGCCACTACGATTGCTGCAAATCCCATGGCGGCCTTCTAAGCGCCCCAGTTCCGCTTGACGAGAGGCTCAACAGTCGGCGGTAAGGGCGGCATGAACGCAGGATTGCAAATCGGAGACGTGCGGATCGCCGGGCGGGTGCTGATGGCCCCGATGACCGGGATCACGGACCTGCCGTTTCGGCTGCTCGCCTCGAAGCTGGGCGCGGCCTATGTCGCGACGGAAATGGTGGCCTCAGCTGAACTGGCGCGGGGGCGTCCCGACGTGGTGCGCCGGGCGGCGGTCGGCGGCGGTCTGCCGCTGACGGTGATCCAGTTGGTCGGGCGCGATCCCGAGATCATGGCCCAGGGCGCGCGCATGGCCGAGGCGGCGGGCGCGGACATCATCGACCTGAATTTCGGTTGCCCGGCCAAGGAAGTCACAGGCTCGGCCTGCGGTTCGGCCCTGATGCGGACGCCCGATCTGGCCTGTCGTCTGATGGAGGCGGCGGTCAAGGCCGTCAGCCGCCCGGTGACGGTCAAGATGCGGCTGGGCTGGGACGACGACTGCCGTAACGCCGCCGAGCTGTCGCGCCGGGCCGAGGACCTGGGCGTCCAGGCGGTCACGGTCCACGGCCGCACCCGCAAACAGTTCTACACCGGCCAGGCCGACTGGGGCGCGGTGGGCGAGGTCAAGGCGGCGGTGTCGGCCATCCCGGTCATCGTCAACGGCGACATCATCACCGCGGAGCAGGCGCGGGAAGCCCTGGCCCAATCGGGCGCGGACGCCTTGATGCTGGGACGCGGCGTCTACGGCCGTCCTTGGCTGGCGGCGCATCTGGAGCGGGCCTTGGCCGACGGGACGCGGTTGCAGGAGCCGGGCCGGGAAGAGCGGCTGGATATCGTCGTCGAGCACCTGCGGGCCTCGGTCGATTTCTACGGATTGCCGCTGGGGCTGAAGATGTTCCGCAAGCATCTGGGGTGGTACGTCGAACAGGCGCCCTGGCCCGAAGACCCGCTGGAACGGCGCGCCGCCAAGGCGCGGCTCTGTCGGCTGGAGACGCCCAACGAGGTCGAGCAGGCGCTTTCGGCGCTTTGGTCGCCTGCGGTGGATCAATTCAGCAACTCTGGTGTTGAAAACCCGCCACAGCTGGTCAAAGCTGCGAGGTAATGACGGACCTCCCTGCCGAGCAGACTGAAGGCCACGGCCCCGAGCGTTCGCTCTGGGGGCGTTTGGCCAGCGGTCGCGCCCGGGCCTTGTTCGTGACGGCCTACGCCATCGCCTTCCTGATTACAGCCGCCGCTATCTGGCTGGTGGCCATCGCGCCGGGCGCCACGGCGGGCGGCGACGCGCGCACGGCGGCGAGCCAGGTCGTGCTCTTCATTCTGCTGGCCAATCTGGTGCTGATCGGCGGCTTGGCGACGGTGATCGGCGGGCGCGTGCTGCGCCTGGCGCGGAACCGCAATGATCCGGGCGCGCGGCTGCATCTTCGTTTCGTCACCCTGTTCTCGCTGGTGGCGGTCGTGCCGGCGGTGCTGATCGCCCTGGTGTTCGGGGTACTGGTCAACCGGGGCGTGGATCAGTGGTTCAGCACCAATGTCCGTTCGGCGGTCGAGAACGGCGCCGAGATCGGCCGCGCCTATGTCGCCGATGTCGGGGCGGGGCTGGAAGTCGATCTGGAGACCATGTCGACCGAACTGGGCGGCGTTCGGAGCCTGTTCGACAACCGGATTCAGTTCTCGCGGGCTCTAGCGCAGATCGGCGATTTCTTTGGCTATCCCGCCCTCTATATCCTGAACGGCGACGGCGAGGTTCTGGCCAGCGGCGAACAGCCCGGCGCCCCGCCCTATGTCGCCCCGCCGCGAGAGGCTTTCGAGACGGTGGCCGGGGGCGAGGTGGCGCCGACGACCGTGACCGAGAACCCGGACATGGTTCGGGCCCTGTATCCGCTGCCCGACTATGGCGACGCCTATCTCTATGTCGTGCGCCCCCTGGCGCCGGGCCTGATCCAGCGGATGCGTAACGGCGAGGAATCCATCGCCGCCTATCGCGCGGCTGAGGAAAGCCGGGCGCGGATTCAGGCGGCCTTTGCACTGAGCTATCTGGAGACGGCGCTGCTGGTGCTGGTCGGCGCCGTCTGGCTGGCCATGTCGGCGGCCAGTTCGATTTCGGCCCCCATCGGGCGGCTGGTGAAGGCGGCGGATCAGGTGGCCGGCGGCGACCTGAGCGCGCGCGTCGACAATGCGGGCGCGCCGGCCGAGCTGGTCGTCCTGTCCGAGGCCTTCAACCGGATGACGGGCGACATCATGACCCAGCAGGCGGCGCTGAAGGCCGCCAGCGACGACGCCCTGGGGCGCAGCCGCTTCATCGAGACCGTGCTGTCGGGCGTGAGCGCCGGGGTTATCGGTCTGGACCGCGTGGGCCGGATTTCGGCCATCAACGACAGCGCTAGCCAGCTTCTGGCGATCGAAGAGGCGGACGTGCAGGGGCGGCTGCTGGCCGAGGTTGCGCCGGAACTGGCCGAGCTGTCGGAACGCGCCGAAGCCCATATCGAGGAAGACATCGACGTCAGTCGGGATGGCGACACCCGTCGTCTCCGGGTTCGCATCGAGGGCGGGCAGGGCGGCGAGATGGTGCTGACCTTCGACGATATCACCCGCCTGGTCACGGCACAGCGCAACGCCGCCTGGCGCGACGTGGCGCGCCGCATCGCCCATGAGATCAAGAACCCCCTGACGCCGATCCAGCTGTCGGCGGAACGCCTGCGTCGCAAATACCGCGCTCAGATCGGCGACGATGTCGAGGTCTTCGACCGCTGCACCGAGACCATCATCCGTCAGGTCGGCGATATCGGCCGCATGGTGGACGAGTTTTCCTCCTTCGCCCGGATGCCGGCGCCGCGGTTCACCCGCGAGAACCCGGCCGAGATGCTGCGCGAAGCCGTCTTTGCTCAGCGCGTCGCGGCGGCGGACATCGGCGTCGAACTGATCGAGCCCCTGCCGGATGTGGTCCTGCAGTGCGACGGGCGCATGGTCGGGCAGGCTCTCGCCAATATCCTGAAGAACGCCGGCGAAGCCGTGTCCGCCAAGCGGGCGCGCGAGCCTGTCCCGGCGGGCGCAACCGGCATCATCGCCCGGCTGACGGTCGAGGGCGGCATCGCCACCTTCGTCATCGAGGACGACGGGATCGGTCTGCCGATCAAGGATCGCGACCGGCTGACGGAACCCTATGTCACCACACGCGAGAAGGGGACGGGCCTCGGCCTGGCCATCGTCAAGCGTATCTGTGAAGACCACGGCGGTGAGCTGAAGCTGGCCGACGCCGAAACCTTGTCGGGCGCACGCGTGTGCCTGACCTTCCCCCTGACCCAAGACAGCAAGGCTGCTCACCGTGCCTCCGGCGCGGCGCGAGCGGCGGAGTAAGAGAGGCGTCATGCGCAATACAGGTGCCGACATTCTGGTCGTGGACGACGAGGCGGATATCCGCGAACTGGTCTCTGGCCTGCTCGAGGACGAGGGCCACTCGGTCCGCACGGCCGCCAACTCGGACGAGGCCCTGGCCGCAATCCGGGCGCGCAAGCCGTCGCTGGCCGTGCTCGACATCTGGATGCAGGGCGGCGGGCTGGACGGGCTGGAGCTGCTGGACGTGGTCAAGGAACTGGACCAGGACCTGCCGGTCGTCATGATCTCGGGCCACGGCAATATCGAAACCGCCGTCAGCGCCCTGAAGCGCGGCGCCTATGATTTCATCGAGAAGCCTTTCAAGTCGGACCGACTGGTGGTCGTCGTCGAGCGCGCGCTGGAATCCGCGTCGCTGAAGCGCGAAAACCGTCGCCTGCGGGCGCAGACCATGGCCCCGACCGGCCTGATCGGGAAGTCGGCGGCGGCGCAACTGCTGCGGGGCACCATCGCCAAGGTCGCCCCGGCCAACAGCCGCGTTCTGATCTCGGGTCCGCCGGGCTCGGGCAAGGAGCTGGTGGCGCGCCAGATCCACGACGCCAGCCCGCGCGCCAGGTCCGAGTTCGTCGCCATCTCGGCCGCGGGCATGACGCCGGAGCGTCTGGACGTTGAACTGTTCGGCGAGGAAGGCGGCGACGGCCGTCCGCGCAAGATCGGCGTCTTTGAACGCGCTCACAACGGCACTCTCTACCTGGACGACGTCGGCGACATGCCGCGCGAGAGCCAGAGCCGCATCCTGCGCGTACTGGTCGAGCAGCGATTCCGCCGGGTCGGGGGCGAACAGGATGTTCAGGTCGATGTCCGGGTCGTCACCTCGACCGCCCGCGACCTGAAGGTCGAGATCGCAGAAGGGCGCTTCCGCGAGGATCTGTTCCATCGCCTAAACGTGGTGCCGATCCGCGTGCCGCCTCTTTCCGAGCGTCGCGAGGATATCGCCGAACTGATCGAATACTTCGTCGACAATCTTTCGTCGTCTCAGGGCTTGCCGCACCGCCGCATCGCCGACGACGCCCTGGCCGTGCTGCAGGTCCACCCCTGGCCGGGGAATGTCCGCCAGCTGCGCAACAACGTCGAGCGCCTGCTGATCCTGGCGACTGGCGATGCAGACGAGCCGATCACGGCCGACATGCTGCCGCAGGAGGTGGCCTCGTCGGGCGGCGCCTCGTCCCTCGGCGCCGATCGAATCATCGCCCTGCCGCTGCGTGAGGCGCGCGAAGTGTTCGAGCGGGACTATCTGGCGGCGCAGATCATGCGTTTTGGCGGAAATATCTCGCGCACGGCCGCCTTCATCGGCATGGAAAGATCCGCGCTGCACCGCAAACTGAAGTCGCTGGGCGTTTCGCCCGCTCGCGGCGGAGACGACGAAGAGGGAGAGGGGGGCTGATGTCCAGGATCGCCTATGTCAACGGAACCTATCAGGCCCACAGCGGCGCCACGGTTCACATCGAGGATCGCGGCTTCCAGTTCGCTGACGGCGTCTATGAGGTCTGGTCGGTGTTCGACGGCCGGCTGGCCGATTTCGATGGCCACATGAGCCGCCTGGCGCGCAGCCTGACCGAGCTTCGCATCCCGATCCCGATGACCGCCCAGGCCCTGGAGCGCGTGCTCAAGGAAACCATCCGGCGCAACCGGGTGCGCAACGGCATCGTCTATCTGCAAGTCACGCGCGGGACTTCGCCTCGCGATCACGCCTTCCCGCAGGACACGCCGCCCAGCGTCATCGTCACCTCCAAGACCATCGACCTGGCCAAGGGCGAGGCCCTGGCGGCCAAGGGCGCGGCGGGCGTGACCATGCCCGACATCCGCTGGGGCCGCTGCGACATCAAGACCGTGGGCCTGCTGCCCAACGTCCTGGCCAAGCAGGCCGCGCGCGAAAAGGGCGCCTATGAGTGCCTGATGGTCGATGAGATGGGACTGGTGACGGAAGGTTCGTCCACCAACGCCTGGATTGTCGATGAGAACGGCAAGCTGCGCACGCGCGACACCCAGGCCAACATCCTGCGGGGCATCACCCGCACGGCCATCCTCAAGCTGGCCGAGGCCGAGGGCATCGAGCTGGACGAGCGTCCGTTCAGCGTCGACGAGGCCAAGCGGGCGAAGGAAGTCTTCGTCACCGCCGCCAGCTCCTTCGTCATGCCCATCGTGTCTCTGGACGGCGCGAAGATCGCCGACGGCAAGCCTGGTCCGGTCGCGACCCGACTGCGCGAGGTCTATCTTGAACAGGCGCGCCGCGAGGCCATTTAGGGCGTTGCCGCGACGGCGAAGGGGCGTCTAAGGTTGTGTGCGGGCCGTCGAGTCCGCACCGGCTGCCTTGGCCGGCGAAAAAGAACCAAGAACAGGACAAACCTGCCATGTCGCAAGACAAACGCCAGAACCTTCAGGACACCTTCCTCAACAGCGTCCGCAAGACCAAGACTCCGCTGACCATCTTCCTGGTCAATGGCGTCAAGTTGCAGGGCATCGTGACCTGGTTCGACAACTTCTGTGTGCTGCTGCGTCGCGATGGCCAGTCGCAGCTCGTCTACAAGCACGCCATCTCGACCATCATGCCGTCCGCGCCCGTGCAGCTGTACGAGCCGGACGCCGAAGAAGACTGATTGACCTCCAAACACATCGACCACACCGTTCCGCTGATCCGGGCGGTTGTCATCCATCCCGACCGCCGCTCGGACAGCCCAAGGCTGGCGAGCGAGCGCCTTGAGGAAGCCGCGGGCCTGGCCCGCGCGCTGGACCTCGACGTGTGCGCCGAAGAGATCGTGCGCCTGCGCTCCACCACGCCCGCGACTCTGTTCGGCTCAGGCAAGGTCGAGGAACTGGCCGCCCTGGTTCGCGCCGCCGACGCCGAGGCCGTGGTCATCGATGACGACCTGTCGCCGGTGCAGCAGCGTAATCTGGAAAAGGCGTGGGAGGTGAAGGTCATCGACCGCACCGGCCTGATCCTAGAAATCTTTGGTCGCCGTGCTCGCACCAAGGAAGGCCGGTTGCAGGTTGAACTGGCCCGGCTGGACTATGAACGCTCGCGTCTGGTCCGCACATGGACCCACCTGGAGCGCCAGCGCGGCGGCACCGGCTCGACTGGCGGCCCCGGCGAAACCCAGATCGAACTGGACCGACGCCTGATCGCCGACCGCATCGTGCGCCTGAAGGCTGAACTGGAAGAGGTGCGCCGCACGCGCGGTCTGCATCGCAAGGCCCGCAAGAAGGTCCCGTTCCCGTCGGTGGCCCTGGTCGGCTACACCAACGCCGGCAAGTCGACCCTGTTCAACCGTCTGACGGGGTCCGAGGTCTTCGCCAAGGACCTGCTGTTCGCCACCCTGGACACGACTCAACGCACCATCCGTCTGCCGCAGGGCCGTCCGGCCATCATCGCCGACACCGTGGGCTTCATTTCCGACCTGCCGCACGAACTGGTCGAGAGCTTCCGCGCCACCCTGGAAGAGGTGGGCGAGGCCGACCTGATCCTGCACGTCCGCGACATCGCCTCGCCCGACAGCGACGCCCAAGCCAAGGACGTCGAGGCGGTTCTGGAGCAGATCCCGACGCCGGAGGGCCCCAATGGCGAAAAGAAGCCGCGTCGCATCCTCGAAGTCTGGAACAAGATCGACCTGCTGGACGCCGACGTGCGTGAAGCGGTTACGGGCCAGGCCGAGCGTCTGACGCGCGAGGGCAAGGCTGTCGCGGTTTCGGCCTGGACGGGCGAGGGGATCGAGGCCTTGCGCGAAGCCATCGCCGGCCTGATCGACGACGATCCCGAGACGCGCCTGACGCTACAACCCGATCAGGGCGAAGCTCTGGCCTGGCTGTACGAGAACGGCCGCGTGACCTTCCGGGACACGGACGCCGACGGTCGGACGCATATGGTGGTGCGACTGCATCCCTCGGCGCTGGGACGACTGGAGCGCCTCTACCCGGATATCATCGACTAGTTCCATGCACCTGATCGAGACCATCCTCTTCCTGCTCCTGGCCGTGGTGGTCTCGGGCTGGGTGGCGCGGATGACCCGGATCGCCCTGCCTCTGGTGCAGATCGGTCTTGGGGCCGGCGTGGTCCTGATGACCGGGCAATCGGTCGATCTGAAGCCGGACATCTTCTTCCTGCTTTTCCTGCCGCCCCTGCTGTTCGTGGACGGCTGGCGCATTCCCAACGAGGCCTTGTTCCGCGACCGGGTGGTGATTCTGGAGCTGGCGCTGGGGCTGGTGGTCTTCACCGTTCTGGGGGTGGGCTTCCTGATCCACTGGATGATCCCGGCCATGCCGCTGGCGGTGGCGTTCGCTCTGGCGGCCATCCTGTCGCCGACCGATCCCATCGCAGTGTCGGCGGTGGCGGCCCGGGCGCCGATCCCCAAGCGCCTGATGCACATCCTCGAGGGCGAGTCGCTGCTCAACGATGCGACCGGCCTGACCTGCATGCGTATCGCCGTGGTCGCGGCGACGACCGGGGCGTTTTCCCTGACCAACGCCGTCGGCACCTTCGTCTGGCTGGCCGTGTCGGGGATCGCGGTCGGGGTCGTCGTGACCCTGGCCATCGGCCTGCTCAAGGGCTGGATCAGCCGCCGCTGGGGCGAGGACGTCGGCGGGCAGATCCTGATCAGCCTCCTGATTCCCTTCGCGGCCTATCTGGCCGCCGAAGCTGTGCATGGATCGGGCATTCTGGCGGCGGTGGCCGCAGGTGTGACCATGAGCTTCACCGAGCGTAGCGGCATGGCCCAGGCGGCCACCCGCATTCGCCGGGCCGTGGTATGGGATACGGTGCAGTTCGTCGCCAACGGCCTGATCTTCGTCATCCTCGGCGAGCAGATGCCGTCCATCATGGCCCGCGCGGCCGAGGTCATCCAGACGACCCAGCACAAGGAGGTCTGGTGGCTGGCGGTCTATGTCTTCGCCATTGTGGCGGCGCTGGCGACGCTGCGCTTCGTCTGGGTGTGGACCTCGCTGAAACTGACCCTGTACCGCAGGCGGGGGCGTAGCGCGCCGCCTCGGGTGGGACTGCGCCTCGTCGCCGTCATGTCTCTGGCGGGCGTGCGTGGCGCCATCACCCTGGCCGGCATCCTGACCCTGCCTTTCGTTCTGAGCGACGGCACGCCCATGCCGGCGCGCAACCTGGCCATCTTCCTGGCGGCGGGGGTCATCATTGTCTCCCTGGTCCTGGCTACCATCGCCTTGCCGCGTCTGCTGAAGAACGTCGAATTGCCGCCCGAACCGTCGCATCTTGAGGAAGAAGATCGGTCGCGGGTTGCTGCGGCCACGGCGGCCATGCGGGCCATCGAGGACCGACAGCACTTCATGGCGGAAGGCAAGCCGGACCCTGATCTCTATGCCGAGACCGCCGCTCGCCTGATGGAGGTGTATCGTCGCCGCATCGAGAGCCGCAGCCACAGCGAAGGCGATGATCTGGCCCGCGCCCAGCGCGGCGACGAGATCGAGCGCCAACTGCGGCTGGCCGGGCTGGCCGCCGAACGGGACGAACTGGTCCGTCTGGGGCGACAGAGACTAGTGGATGAAGAAACCGCGCGCCGCCTGATCCGCGAGATCGATCTGCAGGAACTGCGCTACGTGTGATCCCGCCCCGTCCTCCCGGCCGCAGCCGCAGGCGGAGAGCCGGGACCGCTCAAGATTACGGCCGTTTGCGCTTTTAGCGGTCCCGGATAGCGGCTACGCCGCTTCCGGGATGACGGCGCGGTAGGTGAATCAGCCCTTCTCAGCCGCCTTGGCCGCGTCCCACAGGGCGTCCATCTCGGCCAGGTTCGACTGTTCCGGCGTACGGCCGTCCTTGGCCAGTTCGGCTTCGATGAAGCCGAAGCGGCGGATGAATTTGGCGTTGGCGGCGCGCAGGGCGTCTTCGGGTTCGACCTCCAGCTTGCGCGCCAAGTTGGCGACGACGAACAGCAGGTCGCCCAGTTCCTCGCGCGCCTTGTCCTTGTCGCCGGCGGCGATCTCCACGCGCAGTTCCTCGACCTCTTCGGCCAGCTTGTCGAAGACCTCGTCGGTCGAGGGCCAGTCGAAGCCGACGCGGCCCGCGCGCTTGGTCAGCTTGGCGGCGCGGGTCAGGGCGGGCAGGCCGACCGGAACATCGTCCAGCACGCCGTGCTGCGCCTTGGCCTGACGCTCAGCGGCCTTGATGTCCTCCCAGCGGGCCTTCTGGGCCGAGCCGCTGGGCTTGGCGGCTTCCTCGCCGAAGACGTGCGGGTGGCGCCGCACCAGCTTGTCGGCCATGGCATCGGCCACGTCGTCAAAGGCGAAATGGCCGGCCTCTTCGGCCATGCGGGCGTGGAAGACGACCTGAAACAGCAGGTCGCCCAGTTCGACCTTCAACTCTTCCATGTCGGCGCGCTCGATGGCGTCGGCGACCTCGTAGGCCTCCTCGATCGTATAGGGGGCGATGGTCGCGAAGGTCTGCTCGACGTCCCAGGGGCAACCGCCGTTCGGATCGCGCAGGCGAACCATGATCTCTTTCAGGCGGTCGACGGAGTGGGTCATTCAGGCGGTCCCGGCGTCGCGGGCAGCCAAGGCCTCGCGGATTTCATCGTGGCGCTTGGGCGTCAGGGGATAGCCCTTCAGCACCCAAGCGGCCGCCGCCAGTAGCAGGCCCGGCACGGCGATGAATAGGATTTGCAGCGCCAGCAGCGAAAACTCGCTGTTGCCCGCCGGTCCCGGCAGAGCCTTGAACCCCACCCATTGCAGGATCAGGTAGGGGATCAGCGCCACGACGTGGCCGATCTTGGTCGTGGCCGACAGGATGGAGAACATCAGGCCGGTGCGGTCCACGCCCGTCTCCAGGCGAACCTCGTCGCCCGCGTCCGCCATCATGGCTCGCAGCAGGAACAGGCCCGCTGCATAGGGCAGACCGGCGATAAACATGACCACGGCGGTCAGGGCGAAGTTGCCGCCGGGGACCAGGGTGGCGGCGATATAGAGGCCGGCGAAGATCAGGCTGGCGACAGCCAGGGCCCTGTCCTTGCCGATCCTGGTCGCCAGCCAGGCCCAGATCGGCGCGCCCACCAGCCCGGCCACGAAATAGAACAGCATGAAGAGCGACGCCTGGGTGTGATCGTAGCCCTTGATCTGACCGAAGAAGAAGAACAGCAGCGAGCCGGTGATGCCCGGCGCCACGCCCAGCAGCAGGTCGGCGATCAGCAGCTTGCGCACTGTCTTCATGCCGAACAGGGCCAGATAGGCCTTGGGTCCGCCGTGCGGCGGGGCGCCGACGTTCATGGGTTCGGGCACGGCCACCATGGCCAGGCCGATGGTGACGGGCAGGGCGATCAGGATGGCCCAGCCCATGATCCGCACGCCGTCGGCATAGTCGCCGATGCCCGACTTCACCACCACGGTCGGCAGGATCAGGATCAGGATGACGCCGATGATGTTGAACACCTGCCACCAGCCATAGACCCGACTGCGCTGATCGTACTGCGGCGCCAGAACCGCCGCCCAGCCCAGTTGGCCGAGAGTGCCGATGGAGAAGCCGAGGTAGAGCACCAGCAGCCAGGCGAACAGATAGGCGGGTCCGGCGCCAGGCTGGACCAGGACGAACATCATCAGCGCCGACAGCATCAGAATGGGCGTCGAGACGATCATCCAGGGACGATAGCGGCCGAACCGCGTCTTGGTCTTGTCCATGCCCCAGCCGATGAAGGGGTCGAAGACGATGTCGATCAGCCGCACGGCCATGAAGACGGCGGCCACCACGCCCAGCTCCAGCCCGACGTGCGTGGCGTAGAACTCCGGCAGGGTGACGGGCAGGGCCACGCCGAAAGCCGCCAGCGGCAGGCACGGCCCGGAAAAGGCGGCCAGAACAGCATTGGAACGGCGAGGCGCTTCAGCGGCGGCAACAGATGACATCAGGCGTCCGAACATGGTCGGCCTGAGTCGGCCGCAGCTTCACCATGCCGGTTTTCTGCGAACAGGCGAAGACGCCCTTGCGGTTCCCGGCAAGCTGAGGCCTGCTGGCGCCATGTCAGTGCGATTTGCGATCCTTGCCGCGGTCTTTGTTGCGGTCCTCGGCGGCGCCGGAGCGGCGAAGGCCGACGCCCAGATCTGCGACCGGCCCACCAACGCCTGGGACAATGCGGCCCAGGCCAACGGCATTTCGCTCTATACCTTGGAATGGTCGCCGTTCGGATCGGCGGAGTGGGGATGGGAGACCTATACGCCCCTGATTCAGCGGGAGATCGGGTCGCCGTGTGATCCGGCGTCGCCGGCCTTCGCCGAGGCTCTGGCCGGGTTTCAGGCACGCTATGGACTGATGGCGACGGGCCAGTTCGACCAGTCGACCTTCCAGGTGTTTCGCGGTCTGTGGCAGGAACGGCGCCCCTTCGTCATGGCGCGGGTGAGGGGGGAGTGCCCCGAGCCGCCGCCCATCAGCCTGCTGGCCTATCTGTCGCCGCAGGAGGAGCACGCCGAGCGGATGACGCGTCTGCTGCGCCGCGACGTGCTGGACGCCTATCGCCGCATGGCCGCCGCCGCCCGCGCCGAGGTGCCCGCCATCGCCGCCGATCCCGAACTGATGCAGATCTTCTCGGGGTTCCGCGACCCAGAGGCCGACGCCGCACGATGCGCCGCACAAGGGAACTGCGACGGCCTGCGCCGCGCCGTCTGTTCGCCGCACCGGACCGGAACCGCCATTGATATCCACGTCGGCCATGTCGAGGGCATGGGGGTGGATTCGACCGATCCTTTGAGCCGCCGCCACATGGCGGAAGGCCCGGCCTACCGCTGGCTGGTGGCCAATGCTTCCCGTTTCGGTTTCACCCCCTATGTGTTCGAACCTTGGCATTGGGAGTGGACTGGCGATGATACGGCCGCTGGCGGACGGTGAGGCGGCGCTGGCGCGCGAGGTGTTCGGCGCGGCGCTGAGGCTGGACGACATACGCTTCCTGGCCTCGCCTTGGCCGTTCGACCGGGCCTTTGTGCCGGGGCGCTGGTTCGGACGCGACTGGATCGTCTGGCCGAAAAAGACGCTGGAGCCGGACCTGTCCCGTGCGCCGCTGAGGACCCAGGCCGTCTTCGTTCATGAACTGGTCCATGTCTGGCAGGCGCAGAACGGTCTGAACCTGCTGATGAGCAAGCTTCGGGCGGGCGACGGCCCCGCCGCCTACGCCTATCCGCTGGACGACCTGTGCGACTGGAGCGGTCTGAACATCGAACAGCAGGCCATGGTAGTCGAGCACCGCTTCATCCTGTCGCGCGGCGGGCGCGCGCCCGCGACGCAGGCCTTCTACGACCGGGTCTGCCCCTTGGCGCATCGCATGGAAATTTGACAGCGGGGGCTTGCGGCGCCGCAACCTCTCGCTAAATCAGACACTGATGCAGTTGCTTTTGTGTCAGTCAGATTTAGCGGAGCGTTTGATGCCCAAGATTCTCGTCCTCTATCACTCGACCTATGGCCACATCGAGCAGATGGCAGAAGCTGTCGCCGAGGGCGCGCGCAGCGTCGAAGGCGCTGTTGTGGACATCAAGCGCGTGCCGGAAACCGTGCCTGCCGAGCTGGCCAAGGCGTCGGGCTACAAGATGGATCAGGTCGCGCCGATCGCCGAAGTGAACGAGCTGGCCGACTATGACGCCATCATCCTGGGCGCCGGCACCCGCTTTGGCACCGCCGCGTCGCAGATGCGCGCCTTCCTCGACCAGACCGGCGGTCTGTGGGGCCAGGGCAAGCTGATCGGCAAGGTCGGCAGCGCCTTCAGCGCCTCGGCGACCCAGCACGGCGGTCAGGAAACCACCTTCGCGGGCCTGCACAACTACTTCATGCACCAGGGCATGGTGGTGGTCGGCCTGCCGTATTCCTTCGCCGGTCAGATGAACATGGACGAGATCACCGGCGGCACGCCTTATGGCGCCACCACCCTGACCAAGGGCGACGGCTCGCGCATGCCCAGCCCGAACGAACTGGACGGCGCCCGCTTCCAGGGCCGGCATGTGGCGGAAATCGCCAAGAAGATGCACGGTTAAGATCATGCGCCAGCCCGCCGTCTTCTTTGGCCACGGTTCTCCGATGAATGCTCTAGGCGGTCCCTATGCCGACGCCTGGCGTGCGCTGGGAGAGCAGATCGGCAAGCCCAGGGGCGTGGTCATGATCTCGGCCCATTGGGAGACGCGCGGGCTGGGCGTGACGGCGCAGGAGCAGCCGGAAACCATCCATGATTTCGGGGGCTTCCCGCCTGAACTTCACGCCATGCAGTATCCCGCGCCCGGATCGCCCTCGCTGGCGGCCCGGGTGGCGGAACTGACGGGCGCGCAAGTGACGACCCAGTGGGGGCTGGACCACGGCACATGGTCGGTTCTGGCCCATGTCTGGCCCGATGCCGATGTGCCCATCGTCCAGCTGTCGCTGGATCGGACGCTGGATGCGCGCGGTCACTATGAGCTGGCGAAGGCGCTGCGGCCCTTGCGGGACGAAGGCGTCCTCATCGCCGGGTCGGGCGACTTCGTGCACAATCTGCGAACGTGGAAGCGTGCGGGCGGCGAGCCCTATGATTGGGCCGTCGATTTTAATGAGGCGGTGAAGCGCGCCTTCCTCGCCGGGGACCACGACGCTCTGATCGACTGGGTGAATCTGGCCGAGGAGGCCCAGCTCAGCGTGCCGACCGACGAGCACTATCTGCCGCTGCTCTACGTCGCGGCCCAGCAGGCGCCGGGCGAGGCGATCAGCTTCTTCAACGACGCCATCGAAGGCGGTTCGATCTCGATGACCGGCGCCCGGATCGGCTGATCCAGGCGCCGATCTGATCGGTCAGCGGCGACGACCGCCGCGCATCATGCTGTCCAGGGCGATGGGGCCTGGACCCGCGAAGAAGAGATACAGGAAGACGAAGCAGTAGAGCGCCGCCAGCTCGCCCCCATTGTTGATTGGATAGGGGCTCTGCGGCGCGTGCACCATCCAGTAGGCCACGGCGGTGAAGCCGGACAGGATGAAGGCGGTCGGGCGGCTGAATAGACCCAGCACGATCAGGACGCCGCCGACCAGTTCGATCGGGCCGGACCAACCGGCCAGCGTGGACAGGCTGGAGACGTCAAAGCCGCCGCCCTGGCCGCCGGGTGGGAAGCCCAGGATCTTCTGCGCGCCATGCTGCAGGATCAGCAGACCGGCCACGATCCGCAGAATGCTCTGGAAACGCGGGGCCCAGCTCGAAAGAGACGCTGCACTCGCCATTCGTTTTTTCTCCCGATCACGCCTGTCCGTCAGGTCCAGGGACTGGACCGACGCAGCGCGCAAAGGCGGAGGTTAGGCGAAGCTGTGCGCTCTGCAAGCCGTCCTGATCAGACGGCTTTTAGGGCGTCCTCGACCAGCTTCTGGATGGCGACATAGTCGGTCTTGCCGGTGCCTAGGACCGGAATGACGGCGATCTTGATGATCTTCTTGGGCACCGCCAGTTCGGGTGCGCCATTGTCGCGCGCCCACTCCGACAGCTCGGCCGAAGCCGCACCTTCGTGATCTGTGACCAGGATCAGGCGTTCGCCCCTCTTGCTGTCCGGCACCGAGACCGCCGCGTGGCGGTTGTCGGGCCAGACGGCGCCGGCCATATCCTCGACCGCCAGCAAGGACACCATCTCGCCGCCGAGCTTGGCGAAGCGTTTCACCCGTCCCAGGATGGTGATGTAGCCCTCGTCGTCGATGTCGACGATGTCGCCGGTGTCATGCCAGCCGCCCGCCAGCGGCTCGATGCCCTTGGGATCGTTCGGCGAGATATAGCCGGCCATGACGTTAGGCCCGCGCAGGAACAGCTGGCCGCCGCCCTCGATGCCCGGAACCGTGTCCAGGCGATATTCCATGCCGGGCATGATCTGGCCGACCGTGCCGGGGCGGTTGCGGTCGGGGTGGTTCACGGCGACGACGGGCGCCGCCTCGGTCGCGCCATAGCCTTCCAGCAGTTCCACGCCGCCGAACTTGGTGTTGAACATCTGACGCGTCTCGTCGCGGACCTTTTCGGCCCCGGCGACGACGAATTGCAGGGTGGCGAAATCGTCCGGCTCGGCCACACGCGCGTACTGGTTCAGGAAGGTGTCGGTCGCGAACAGGATCGAGGCCTTCACCTGGGGCAGCAGGTCGGTGATCTGCTTGGCGTGCAGGGGCGAGGGGTATTCGAACGCCTTCATCCCTTGCAGCAGCGGCAGCAGAACCCCGCCCGTCAGGCCCAGGGAGTGGAAGGTCGGCAGCGGGTTGAACATCACCCACTCGGGCTTCAGTTCGATATGGGCCGCGACCTGGCGGGCGTTGGCGACCAGATTGCGCTGGCTCAGCACCACGCCCTTCGGCGCGCCGAAGCTGCCGGAGGTGAACAGGACCACGCCCGGCGAATCGGGATCGCTCTTCACGCGGAAGCGGCGCGGGGCCATGCCGGCGCTGAGGCCGTACAGCTTGTCGGCCAGGCCGATGGTCTTGCGCACGTCGTCCAGCCAGATGATCTCGGCGACTTCGCCCAGGGCCGTCATCAGGTCGTCCAGCTTGGCCTGGGTGACGAAGCGCTTGGCCGACAGGATCTTGGTGACGCCCGCCGTCTTCAGCGCCGCCTTCAGATTGGCCTCGCCCGAGGTGAAGTTCAGCATGACCGGCACCCGCCCAAAGGCGTGCAGGCCAAAGAAGGTCACGACCACGCCCGCGCTGGACGGCAGCAGAATGCCGACGCGCTCGCCCGGCTGGGTCATGGCGGCGATCTTGCGGCCCAGCACGAAGGCTGCGCGGATCAGGCCGGTATAGGTCAGGGGATGACGGTCCTGGTCTTCCAGGATCTCCTTGTCGCCATAGCGGGCGCGCGCATCGATCAGCGCGTCGAACAGGGATTCGTCATAGACCTTGGGGTCCAGGGCAGCCCGCAAGCACGTCCTCCTTCGGAGAGCTCTGAGACGGCTCTCTCGGTTACAAGAGGCCGGAACCTAGTGACGTAAGGTCGCCTTGAAAAGATGCGTAACGTCGCGTGAACGTCGCATCTGTATCACTGAAACCGTCTGTGGCTTGCCATCGGCGGTCGGAAAGCCGACATACCGCCCTTCTGCACAGGAGCCCGACCGCCGGCTATGGTCACGCTGATCGACACCCTGACGAAGAAGCCTTCAGAGCTGCGTCACCCGGAAAAACAGAACCGCCCGGAATCGGCGGTGCTGAAGAAGCCTGACTGGCTGCGCGTCAAGGCACCTGGTTCAGGCCAGTATAATGCGACCCGGGAGATTGTTCGCTCCAAGGGTTTGGTGACGGTCTGCGAAGAGGCGGCCTGCCCGAACATCGGCGAGTGCTGGAGCCAGAAGCACGCCACCCTGATGATCATGGGCGACACCTGCACGCGCGCCTGCGCCTTCTGCAACGTCAAGACCGGCCTGCCGCAGGCCCTGGACCCGGAAGAGCCGGCCAAGGTCGGCCTGGCCGTCCAGCAGATGGGCCTGAACCACGTGGTCATCACCTCGGTGGACCGCGACGACGTGGCCGACGGCGGCGCCGCCCACTTCGCCGAGGTGGTGCGCCAGATCCGCATTCAGGCGCCCAACACCACCATCGAGATCCTGACGCCCGACTTCCTGCGTAAGGACGGCGCGGCCGAGGTGATGATCGACGCCACGCCCGACGTCTTCAATCACAACCTCGAGACCGTTCCGCGCCTCTATCTGAAGATCCGCCCCGGCGCCCGCTACTTCCACTCGCTGCGCCTGCTGCAGATGGTCAAGGAGCGCGACCCGAACCAGTTCACCAAGTCCGGCATCATGGTCGGCCTGGGCGAGACCAAGGAAGAGGTCATGCAGGTGATGGATGACATGCGCTCCGCCGGCGTCGACTTCATCACCATCGGCCAGTACCTCCAGCCGACGCGCAAGCACGCCGCCATCGACCGCTTCGTCACGCCGGAAGAGTTCAAGGCTTATGAGGCCATCGCTCGCGCCAAGGGCTTCCTGATGGTGTCGTCGTCGCCGTTGACGCGGTCGTCGCACCACGCCGGGGACGACTTCGCCCGCCTGAAGGCTGCGCGTCAGGCCCAGGCAGGCCGTTCGGCCCGCTAAGCCCTGAATGGCGGTCCATCGCGTTACGCGCATCCTTCCCTATGCGCCCGAGCAACTGGCGAGCCTGGTCGCGGACGTGGAGTCCTATCCGGCCTTCGTGCCGTGGATCACGTCCATGCGCGTCTGGAACAAACGCGAGGAGGCGCCGGGCGTGCGTCTGCTGGACGCCGAGGCAGGGGTGGGCTTCGCCTTCCTGACCGAGCGGTTCTCGACCTGGGTGCGCCATGACATCCACGCGCCCAAGGTCGAAGTCGGTCTGATCCGCGGACCGTTCAAGCATCTGAAGAACCGCTGGGAGTTTCACCCCCATCCCGAAGGGACGCGGCTGGAGTTCTTCATCGACTTCGCCTTCAAATCGCGGATGCTGGACATGATGCTGCACGCCAATTTTGATCGCGCGGTCGACAAGCTGATCCACTGTTTCGAAACGCGGGCGAAGGCCCTCTACGGCAAGAGGTAGGCCCATGACTGCGCCTTTCGACTTCGATGCGACGGTCGTGGGGGCGGGGGCTGTGGGG
>NZ_JACARP010000007.1:0-19552 GCF_013386595.1 Brevundimonas sp. P7753
GTCAGAGGCTGCACCTCGACCCGCCGCCGCCGCGCCCGCCACACGAACACCGCCCCCGCCCCCAGCACCAGAGCGAACGGCCCGAACCACAGCAGCCAGGTCCCGGCCCGCACCGGCGGCTGGAACAGGACATAGTCGCCGTAACGCCGCACCAGATCCTGACGCACCGCCTGATCGCTCTTGCCCGCCGCGATCTCCTCGCGCACCAGACGGCGCATGTCGGCGGCGATGCCCGCCGGGCTGTCGGCGATGGATTCGTGCTGGCAGACGACGCAGCGGATGTCGCCGAACAGGGCCCGCGCCCGCGCCTCCTGCGCCGCGTCCGGCAGAGGCCGATCCGGCGCCGGGGGCGGTTCGGCCATGGCCGCGCCCGCCGCGAGAGCCATCGCCGCCGTCAGAGACGCCAGCCGTCTCACGCCTTGACCTCCGTCTTGCGCCGCGAACCCGCCCCGACCCGCAGCCGCCGATCCATCAGAGACAGCACCCCGCCCAGGGCCATGATCGCCGGGCCGAGGAAGATCAGCCGCGCCCACGGATTGTAATAGACCCGCACCGTCCAGGCCTGCTCGCCGTCCTCGGACCGCGCCCGCTCGCCCATGACCACATAGACGTCGTCCAGTCCGCGGAAATCGAGCCCGACCTCGGTCGTCGTCTGCCCGCCCGCCGGGAAGAAGCGGCGCTCGGCGGTGACGACGCGCTCGACCGCGCTCCCGTCGACCGGCATGACCGTCAGTCGCCCCTGCTCGGCCAGATAGTTCGGCCCCTCGATCACCTCGACCGCGTCCAGCCTCACCCGCCACGACCCCGACGACACCACGCCGCCCAGAGGCACGGCCGCAGCCGCCTCGGCCTTGAAGCTGGTCTCGACCACGGCCCCCAGGATGAAGACCCCCAGTCCCGCATGGGCCAGGGTCATGCCCCAGGCCCCCAGCGGCAGCCCCTTGGCGCGGCGCAGGGTCTCAGCCACCGGCGCCCGGAACGCCTTGGTGCGCACGCCGACCTCGGCCAGCGCCCCCAGGATCAGCCAGGCCCCCACGCCCAGTCCCGCCGCCGCCAGCGCCTTCTTCGGCTCGAACAGCAGGAAGGCCGCGAACGCCGCCACGACCGCGAGACCCGCCGCCAGCCACAGCCGCTGCAAGGCCCCCTTCAGGTCGCCGCGCTTCCACGCCAGCAGAGGCCCCGCGGGCAGGATCAGACAGGCGACCAGCAGAAGCGGGACAAAGGTGGCGTTGAAATAGGGCGGCCCCACCGAAATGGTCGCCCCCGAAAGCCCCTCGAGGATCAGCGGGTACAGGGTCCCCAGCAGCACCGTCGCCGCCGCCGCCGTCAGGAAGAGGTTGTTCAACACCAGCGCGCCTTCACGGCTGATCGGGGCGAATGCCGCGCCCGACCGGATGGCCGGGGCGCGGAAGGCGAACAGGATGAAGGCCGCGCCCGCCGCCACGCCCAGGATGGCCAACAGCATCATGCCCCGCTCGGGATCGACGGCGAAGGCGTGAACGCTGGTAAGCACGCCCGAGCGCACCAGAAACGCCCCCAGCATGGAGAAGGTGAAGGCCAGGATGGCGAGGAAGACCGTCCACCCCGCCAGCGCCCCGCGCCGCTCGGTGACGATAGCCGAGTGCAGCAGGGCCGCCCCCGCCAGCCACGGCATGAAGCTGGCGTTCTCGACCGGGTCCCAGAACCACCAGCCGCCCCAGCCCAGCTCATAATAGGCCCAGAAGGACCCGAGCAGGATGCCGACCGTCAGAAACGCCCACGACGCCAGCGCCCACGGCCGCACCCAGCGCCCCCAGGCCGGATCGACCCGCTTCTCGATCAGGGCGGCGACCGCCAGCGAGAAACAGACCGAAAACCCGACATAGCCCGCGTAGAGCAGCGGCGGATGGAAGGCGAGCGCCGGGTCCTGCAACAGGGGGTTCAGCGACGCGCCCTGCACCGGGGCCGGGTCCAGCCGCGTAAAAGGGTTCGACGTAAAGACGGCGAAGGCCAGGAACATCGTCGACAGCGCGCCCTGCACCGCCACGCTCGAGGTCTTCAGCCCGAACGGCAGGCCGCGCGCCAGCGCCAGCGCCCCGCCGAAGCCGGTCATGACCAGACACCACAGCACCAGCGACCCCTCGTGGCTGCCCCAGGCGGCGGCCACCTTGTAGAGCATGGGCTTGTCGGTGTGGCTGTTCATGGCCACGTTCGATACCGAGAAGTCCGACACGGCGAAGGCGTAGATCAGGGCCGCAAACGCCAAGGCCGTCGCCGCCGCCGAGGCGATCAGCGCCCCGCCCCCGGCCCCCGCCAGCACCGGGCTCAGCCTCAGCCGACCCGCCGTGGCCAGCACCGTGGTCAGCCCGGCCAGAACCAAGGCCAATATCAGCGCGAACGCCCCCAGTTCGACGATCACAGGCTGCGGCTCGCTTGGCTCGGGGGCGCTTCGCCCGTCTCGGGCCGCCACTCGCCCTTTTCCTTCAGACGGTCGGCGACCTCGCGCGGCATATAGGTCTCGTCATGCTTGGCCAGCACCTGGCTGGCTTCAAACACGCGGTCAGGGCGGAAGGCGCCCTGGGCCACGATCCCCTGCCCTTCGCGGAACAGATCGGGCAGATCGCCGTGATAGCTGACGGTCGAGGTTCCCACATTGTCGGTGACAACAAACACCACTATCCCGTCCGCGCCCTTGACCACGCTGCCGGCCTCGACCAGCCCGCCCAGACGGATCACCCGCCCGACCGGCGCGGCCGCCTCGGTCACTTCGGACGGCGAGAAGAAGTAGGTGACATTGTCCTTCATGGCCCACAGCGACAGGCCGACCGCCAGGGCCAGCACCGGCGCCGCCGCGGCCACGATCCACAGACGCCGCCGCGCCTTGGGCGATTTGGGAAGCCAGCTCATGTCAGGACATCACAGAAGGGTTGCGGCGCAGGCTCATCCGGCCCCGCCCAGTCTTTGTTGCAGGTCCGCCCGGCGCGGATCGTTCGGCTCCAGCGCCGCGATCAGCGGCCCCCAGACCGCCGCCGCCCCGGCCTTGTCGCCGCGCTTCAGCGCCGCCTCGCCCAGGAAGTAGCGCGCGCCCAGCTGATCGGGGTCGCGCTTCAAGGCCTCGACAAAGGCCGCCTCGGCGTCGCCGCCGACCGCGCCCTCATTGGCCCGCACCAGGCTCTCGCCCAGCCGCGCCCAGCTCTGGGCGTCGTCCGGCTTGATCGCCAGCGCCCGGCGGAAGGCCGAGGCCGCGCCGATGGGGTCGCCCGCCTCGAACCGGGCCGCGCCCAGCATGACCAGGGCCTGATGGTCGTCGGGCCGATCCTTGACGATGCGGCCGATGACCGCCGCCGCCTGCGCCGGCTCCAGCGTCTCGGGCGAAGAGGCCCAGTCCCGCACCCGCGTCTCATAGGCCTGATCCGCCATGCCCGGCGCGCCGATCCCCAGATAGAGCGCCAGCGACGCCGCCGCCGTCAGGCCGATCCCGCCCAGCACCCAGACCCGATCCTTTGATCCCGCCGTCGGCGCCCGCGCATCGCGACGCGCGGCCAGCAGCCGCCGCCCCGCCTCGGCTCGTGCGGCAGTCCAGCCCGCCTCGTCCAGCAGGCCGCGTGTCTTCAGCCGGTCCAGCTCAGCCAGTTCGCGCGCGCCAGCCTCGCGGTCGACCACAGCCTCGGCATCCGCCCCGCGCCGCGCGCCGGCCAACACCAGAAGCCCGGCCATCGCCGCCGCCAGTCCCGTCATGATCCAGAAGATCGTCATGCCCGCCCTCTAGCGGATCAGGCGCGCCGACGCGAGGCTCCCGAGGTCGCAGCCTCAACCGCGACGTTGGGCGGCGCACCGGCCACCGTCAGCCGCCGCCGCACCGTCCGCTGCGCCTCGCGCGCGCCGATCTGGCCCAGCAGTTCGGCGGTCAGGGCGATACGCTTGCGCGCGATCCCCTCGTCCGCCGCCTCGCCGTCGTTCAGCCGCTCGATGGCCTCGTCGGCCCAGGTCGCCAGCCGCCCGGTCAGGCCTTCCGCCGTCTGGCGCCGTTCCGCCTCGCAGCCGAACACCGCCGCCGGGCCGCGCACCAGACCGATCACCGCCAGCAGGGCCTTGGCCCGCGCCGCCGCCGCCGCATCGACCGGCTGATCCAGCCTTGGCGAAGGCCGGGTCATTCGTCCGACCAGGGCCGTGCGCTCGACCGGCAGGACGGCGACCGCCGCCCGCTCCGCCGCCGTGAACAGTTCCGACAGCCGCAGCGCGATCTTCAGCCGGGCCTGCCGTACCGCCTTGCCCCAGGCGCTGTCGCTGCGCAGCGGCAGGCTGACGTCGATCTCCGACAGGGTCTCGGCGCACCAGTCCAGATCGGCCTTCAGCGTCGCCGGGTCGGCGCCCTCGGCGGTCGGGTCAAAGGCCGTGGCCTGGGCCGCACGGTGCGCCAGCGCCGTCACCACCCGGTCGATGAAGGCCGCCAGCTCGCTCTCGCCCAAAAAGGTCTCGCGCCCCGCCACCGGCGTAGCGTGGGCCACGACCCTCAGCATCATCCGCGCGTCCGACAGATGGGCGAACAATATCTCCATCAGCCGCTCCGCCCCGTCCGGCGCGATGCTCGCCGCCTGCCGCAGGGCCAGCTTCAGCTCCGCCGTCGCCGCCGACCCCGGTCGGCCCATCCAGGCCTCCAGATGGTCCAGACAGCGCCGCGTCAGCCCGGCCAGATCGAAACAGGCGGCCAGTTCCGCGACCTGATCCGCCGTCGCCTCGGCCCACAGGCTCTCGCCCTGATCCCGCACCGCCGAGGCCGCGCTCAGGCACAACCGATCCGCCACCATGCGCGACAGCTCGTCGTCGCGATCCAGTTGCGGCAGCAGTTCCGGTTCATTGCGCGTGGCCAGCCGCCACAGCCGCGCCGGAACGCCGCTCGGAAAGCTCAGCCCCTCCAGCCCGTCGGCGCGCGGCCGGAACAACGGCGACAGCGGCGCAAAGGCCGCGTCGCGCCGACGCCGATCCAGCCCCTCCGCCTCGACCATGTCGCGCAGCGCCCACGCCCGATCCCCCGTCATCGCCGCCGCCAGCGCTTCCAGCTGGGACAGCAGATGATCCGGGCAAGCGGCGATCAGCTGGGCCAGAGCAGCCCTTTGCGCGACCGACAGGTCCGCCATCCACACTCCTCCGGCCAAACCGAATCCCGGCCACGGGACCAAGGGTGCGCCCTTCGGGTTAACAGGGGATTTTGCCGCGCCGCGAAGACGTTCAGACGTCCATTCGCTCGACCAGAGGACGCGCCTTCAGGGACTGGACGGCCCGCTTGATCGCGTCGAACACGGGCCCCGCCTCCTGCTCCATCTCGTCATAGGCGCGCTCGAACGCGCCATCCAGACTGTCCAGCAGGGCCAGCTGTTCGCGTCCCTTGTCCGTGATCGCGATCAAGCTCACCCGCTGGTCCTCAGGATCGGGCTGGCGCGTGACCAGTTCCAGCTTCACCAGCTTGGGGATCTTCTGCTGGATCAGCTGATGCGAGCGATCCAGCGCCCGCCCGAGATCGGCGACCGAGACCGGGCCCAAGGTCGCGATCGCCATCATCAGGGACGACGACTTGACCGGAATGACCAGACCGGCGCGCTTGAACACCTCGGCCGACTGCTGCTCGATCAGTTCGCTCAGCTGCTCGCTGAGACGGCCCAGATAGGTGCGGTTCAACTCGATCATTCGTCTGACGCCTCCTCAATCCAGGCGACGATAGCTTGTCGTCTCGCCAGACTTCTCCAGGCGCTCCAGTCCGGCGACGGCGCCGCGGACCCGCACCAGCCGGAAGCGGTAGTCATCCGTTCCCTGAACCGCAAACAGATCCTTGCCTATCGGATCGAGCGCCAGGACGAAGCGGTCCCGCCAGTGATAAGCTAGACCGCCCCGCGTGCGAACCAGCGTCCGCCCCTCATAGGCCCCGGCCGCCGCGTCCATATCCGCCGTGCTCGGCGCCTGACCCGCCAGCGCCAGCTCGACCGGAACCAGCGCCCATCTGGCGTCCGCGTCGCCGGCCTCCGCCCGGCTCTGCAGCAGGAATTTCTGCGCGACCAGCAGCGCGTCCGAGGCCGGGACCGCCAGATCGGGAGTCACGCCGACGCCCTCAAAGTCCTGCCCCTTGATCGGATCGCGGATCTGGCCGAACGGGACCTGCAACATGAAGCGGTCGTCGACCGGCACGCGGGTCACAGGATGCGCCCCGCCGGCGGTCTGCTCCCCGATCACGGTCGCCCGCCCCAGACGCTGCAACGAAAACGCCATCCACTCGGCGGCGGAAAACGACGTCGATCCGGTCAGAACCACGACGGGAATATCTCCCGAACGCCGCCCAGGCACGGCGGGCAGGCTCCACTGGCTTCGCGCCAACTGCACGCCCTTGTCATTGTAGTTGTAGTCGAAGAAGGCCTGATCCTTGCCCGCCGGATAGAGGTAGCTCATCAGGAACTGCGCCATCTCCAGCACCCCGCCGTTGTTGTAGCGCAGGTCGAAGATCAGCCCCTTGGCGCCTTCAGCGAACCGCATGGCCGCCGCCGCCGTCTCCTGGGCGAATTGCGGATCGGCGAAGAAGTCGAAGCGAACATAGGCCAGGTCCCCGTCCAGCCGACGCGCGTCACGAAATCCGAAATTGGCGCCGCGCTCCCGGTCACGCTGCGCCTGGGTGCTGGTCTCGCCGCCCGCCTTCGCCCGGCGGTCAGCGGCAACCTCCTCGGGATCAAAGGCCACCGAGAAATGCAGGTCCTCGCTCGCCTTGACCATCCCTTGCGACAGGGTCTCTGCAAACGCCCCGGCCTCGACCGGCCCAGCCTGCACCCGTCGCTCCAGCTCAGCCGATATGGCGGGGATGCGGTCAGGAAAGACGTAGTTCTGCTTCAGCGCCGTATCGAGGCGCGCCACCACCTCCCGCTGCGCCCCCTGATCCAGCGTCTGCGCCCCAACCGGCGCCGCCCCTATACCGAAGACCACCAGCAGCGAAAGGAAAGCGCGAGTCTTCATCATCGACCCCATCATGAAATATATTGCGCAATATGTTGTATAAATCGGCGATGTCAAACCCCCTTCGCCCGACCGAATAGCCCGTGCTGGGCAAGCGGAGACGGCGAGCCGCCGCGCTCAAACCGATCTGGGAAGGCAAGAACGGCGCCCTGCCCCTCAACGTATAAACGCAACACCAGAGCGAGGCGCCATGCCCTGTCCACTCGAACTGGCGTATGATTTGGCCGCCGCTCCCCCACCTAAAGGCTAATGTCCGCTGTCGGCGCCGAAGCCCAAGGCCGTAATCGCCCCTCTTCGGGCATTGAGGCTCACGGTTGGATTAAGCCTTCTACATCTGAACTTTGCTCGCTAAAGCCGCCAATAGCGCAGAACGGCGCTTTAGGATTTGACGGCTGTGGGCTGTCTTTAGTCGGGGTTCGGTCAGTGAATTTCAGTACGGCATCATGCAGGTCGGTCCCGTTCCGATTGGGAAGGCTGCTGACTATCATTCTGGCCGCTTCCTCGTTGACCGCCTGTGGGCCGAGGACGCTTCGCAGCTGGTTGTTTCCAGAAACCTACACGGTTTCGAGCACGATTGAGTTTCGGATGCCCAATGGTTCAGTGAGAACCCAAACGCAGCGCTATCGCTGCAAAATCATGGACACTACGGATGCCATTAACGGCAGCCTCGGGGTAGATTCGGTTGGTGATCGACACTGGCTCAAGTACCCGAACGGGTCTGTTCTAATTGTTGGGGCATTACAGCCCTGCCGTTGGACCACGACGCCTAAGCGAGGGCTCTATGAGAAGGAACCTATGGATGCCCCGTCAAACACAGGTTACCCAGGTTCGCTCGACACTGTGTTATTCGACAACGCCGATCACCCATTGCGGGCGGTTGTCTATTCCACTCAAGACCTGATCAAAAGCAGGACGATCATCTCGGGTTCGCCACTCGTTTTCACAGGCCGTCAGCCGTCGGCACCACGCCTGAAGAACACTTTCCCAGGTCTATACGATTTGGTTTTGACAGGCGGCGTTCGCGGTGGGAGCGGAGGGGAAAAAAGCAATCTCCTTCCCCAACATTTCAGCGGAGTGGTCGTCCGTGTCTTCAAACTGGATGATGGCTCCGACTGCGGGGCCGCGCCGGGGGGAGCAATCGTGGTGATCGGTCAAGAGAGCCCTTGCCGGGACGTCCGCACGAACTGCGCTACCGCTACCGCTACCGGAGACTTCGTCTGCGGACGCTACATCCGAAACCTCGATACGGCCTATGATGATCGCCTCGCGAACGTCCAGGTACTTCATGCGATGCCCGAAAATCCAGGTTTCAAGGCGCGCTACTTGTCCTCTGGTTTGATTATGGATCAAGCTGGCATACCTGAGTCCGAAAGGACGAAATCAGGGTGGCGACCTCGCATCTGCTACAAGACGTACTGCAGAATTGGAGGGGACTTTACGATTTACGACCGAGAGACCCATGAGGTCCTTACAGTTTGGGTCAACCAGATCAATTTCGACCCAAGTGATTTCACGCCCGATGTGAAAGGATACGTTGAGCATTAGGCCAACGCCCCTTTCCACCCTTGCCAGACCTTCAGCCCGACCGCTCACGGCGTAAACGGCGCTAGGCCTCCGCCGCCGGCAGCTCCAGCAGCACCTTCAGCCCGCCCATCTCGCTGTCGGCCAGGGTGACGCGCCCGCCATAGGCCCGCGTCAGGTCCTCGACGATGGACAGGCCCAGGCCGGTCCCCGGCGTGTCCTCGTCCATCCGCGCACCGCGTTTCAGGGCGGCGTCGCGCTGGTCGGCGGGCAGGCCCGGCCCGTCATCCTCGACCACGACGATCATCTGGCCGGGCACCGAGGCCCCGGCTGAAATCCGCACCCGGCGTTTGCACCACTTGGCGGCGTTCTCGATCAGGTTGCCGAAGATCTCCTGCAAATCCTGACGCTCGCCCAGGAAGGCCAGCTCGTCGGGCGCCCGCCAGTCGATCTCGACCCCCTTGGTCTCGAACACCCGCTCCAGCATGACCGCCAGCTCGTCCAGAACCTCGCCCACCGGGGTCCGCTCGCCCAGGCCGTGGGCGGCGCGGGCGGCGGCGCGGGCGCGGCGCAGGTGGTGATCGACCTGGTCCTGCATGACCCGGGTCTGCTTGCGCACCATGTCGGGCAGGACGCCCTCGCTCGTCCCCGCCTCGGCCAGCATGACCGCCAGCGGCGTCTTCAGCGCATGGGCCAGGTTGCCGACGTGGGTGCGCTGGCGCTCCACCGTCTCCTGATTGTGGGTCAGCAGCCGGTTGACCTGTTCGGCCAGGGGCTGGATCTCCAGCGGATAGACGCCCCCGACCCGGTGCGAGCGGCCCTTGCGCACGTCCGAAATCTCGTCGCGCAGGTCGAACAGGGGGCGCAGGCCCACCCGCACCTGGATGAAGACCGCCGAGACCAGACCCGCCCCCAGCAGCAGCATGGCCACCCAGGTCACGGTGGCGAACTGGCGCGTATCGGCGTCGATGTCGGAGCGGTCGATCCCGGCGAAGAAGACCACCGGCGCGGTGCGCCCTGGCAGCTGCTTCATGCTGGCGGCGATGCGCAACGGCTCGCCCTTGGGGCCGTCGTCGGCGTTGTAGCTGATGGTCTGGCCAAACGCCGCCTTCAGCCGCCCGCCCAGATCGGGCGCGTATTCCAGATCGGTCTGTCCCAGGGAGGCCGAGCGCGCCACCACCTGCAACTGCCCGTCCGGGCCCTGCTCGGCCACCATCCAGTATTTGCCGGACAGCAGGCGCTGGGTGCGCGCGTCCTGAATCTCGCCGACGAAGACCTCGCCCTCGGGCGTGATCGTCGCGGCGACCACCGCCTCGTCGATGGTGTCGCTCAGGGTGTTGCCCAGTCGCCGCAGCGCCGATTCCTGAAACACCGAGGTCAGCACAACCCCCGTAACCAGCAGGGCCACCAGAATCCAGGCCGAGGCCAGCCAGATCAGCCGCCGTGTCAGCGACTTTCCCGGACGGCCGAACCAGCGGCCCCATTCATTTTTCTCAGGCTTGGCGGGCGCTTCAGCCGCCCCAGCGTCGATCATCCGAAATCAGGCCGCGTCGCTCTCGCCGGCCAGCGGCGACAGGCGATAGCCCAGGCCCCGCACCGTCTCGATCCGGTCCGACCCGATCTTCTTCCGCAACCGCCCGACGAAGACCTCGATGGTGTTAGAGTCGCGGTCGAAGTCCTGATCATACAGGTGCTCGACCAGCTCGGTCCGGCTGATGACCCGGCCCTGATGCATCATCATATAGTGCAGCAGGCGGTACTCCAGCGAGGTCAGCCGCAGCGGCTCGCCGTTCACCGTCGCCCGCGCCGCGCGCGGGTCGAGCCTCAGACCGCCGCAGGTCGCCGCCGCATGGCCGGCCGAGCGCCGCAGCAGGGCGCGCAGGCGGGCCAGCAGTTCCTCGGTATGGAAGGGCTTGGTCAGATAGTCGTCGGCCCCGGCGTCAAAGCCCGCCACCTTGTCCGACCAGGCGCCGCGCGCCGTCAGGATCAGCACCGGCGTCGTCTTGCCCTCGCGGCGCCAGCGCTCCAGCACCGAAACGCCGTCGATCTTGGGCAAGCCCAGGTCCAGCACCACCACGTCATAGGGCTCGGTGTCGCCCAGGAACCAGGCCTCCTCGCCGTCTGGGGCGTGGTCGACGGCGTATCCGGCGTCGCCCAGGGCGGTCTTCAGCTGGCGCGACAGATCGACGTCGTCCTCGACAAGCAGCACCCGCATTCAGTCGTCTCCGCGAACCCGGCCGGACTGGCCGTCAACCTGTATGTCCGACACGCGACCGCCCGGATATTCCCAACGCACCACATAGTCGCCGCCGCGCTCCTGCACGCCCAGCATCCGGCCGGGACGGCCCGACTGGACGCGACGCGCGATGTCGCCGGGGTCGACGCGCGGCGAGGATCGAGGCGCCGAGCGGGGCGCATCGCGCAGCCCCTGACCCGGATAGTTCCGGGGCTGCTCGCGACGGTCGTCGTCGCGATCCCGGTCTCGACCGCGCGACTGGGCCGCCGCGTCCGCAACGGGGACGAGGGCGATCAGGCCGGCCAGCAGGAGGGCTCGAATACGCATCATGGTTCGATTTCTAGAAGACGGCCTCTGAACAGGGGCTGAACGCGCAGTCTATCGCTGTTCATCCGGACAAGGAACGCGCCGACGCGGATTCTCCGTCGCTGTCGCCCATAAGACCCACGGGAACGAACATGACGAAGTTCTCATGCTGATGAACGCTGTCTGAAACGCGCTGTTCAGATGCGGCTCAGCCGCCGGGTGGTCTCTTGGGGTCAACGCAGCCCATCCGGTTGCGACGATCCAAAGGAGCAAGACCATGAAGAAGCTGCTGATCCCCGCCCTGGCCGTCGCTGTCGCCTCGGCCGCCCTGCCCGCCGCCGCCCAGTCTTACGACCGCCACGGCCCCTCGCGCGGCCCGTCCTATGAGCAGAACTACAACGGCTGGAACGCCATCGCCCAGCGCAAGTACAACCTCGACCGCCGCATCGATCAGGGCGTCCGTACCCGCCAGCTCAGCTCCCGCGAGGCCTCGCGCCTGAAGGACGAACTGAACAGCCTGGTCCGTCTGGAGCGCCAGTATCAGCGCGGCGGCCTGACCCGCTGGGAACGCCAGGACCTGGACCGTCGCTATGACCGCCTGTCGGCCAAGGTCCGCTACGAGCGCAACGACCACAACGGCCGTCGCCACTAAGGGCTGAGCCAACCGGGGCCTCACCCCTCCCTGTCAGAGGCCCTGCCGAGGGGCGCGATCCGCAAGGGTCGCGCCCTTTTCGTATCCTCAGCCGTCATCCCGGAAGCCCGCAGGGCTATCCGGGACCGCAGGAAGCGCAGCGTCTTTGGCGGTCCCGGCTCTCCGCTACGCTTCGGCCGGGATGACGACCGAGATCAGCCCGGCTCCACCACCTCAACCTCCGGCCAGCGCCCGCGCGCATTGGCGATGACCCTGTCCCAGCCCTTGGCCAGCCCCCGCTCGGGATTGGGCCGGATGATCAGGTCGAACACGTCTTCCAGCCCGAACGGCGCGACCACGCTGATCGTATCGTCCTTCTCCAGCCGCACCCCCACGGCGAAGGCCGGCGCCACGAACCGCGCCGGCGCCTCATCCGTGCAGGCCAGCGCCTCATAGGGCTCGCCAAACTTCCCTTCGAACCAGATGTGGACCCGCGCCTGGTTCCTGACCTCGACCTGCTCGCGCACCGGCTCGTCAAAGGCCGCGGCGACGCGCTTGATCACCACATCCTCGGCGTCCCACGAGGTGTCGGGATCGAAATAGCCGATGTCGTAGTCCTTGATCCCATAGCCGGTCGCCCGCCCCGTCTGGGCGTTCCACACCGCCTGATAGACGGCCCCCGAAAACAGCCGCCAGTCCGGCAGGTCCAGGTCCCGCATCACGCTCAACACATGCATCAGGCCTGCGTCGGCGCGAACAATCTCGATCAGTCGGGTCTCTAAGGTCATGGCGCCGTCTGAAGGCGATTCCGAAAGCCCGCCAACCTCTTTCCTCCCCATGTCATGGGGAGGAAAAAGCTAGCGTCCCCGCAGCGGCCAGCCGTGATCCAGCGGCCCATGCCCCTGGCCCAGACCCGGCGCCCGGCGGATCGCCTCGGCGACATAGGCCCAGGCCTCGGCCACCGCGACCTGCAGCGGCAGGCCCTTGGCGATCCCCGCCGCGCAGGCGCTCGCCAGGGTGCAGCCGGTCCCATGGGTATGGCGCGTGTCGATGCGTTCGCTCTCCAGAACCGTTTCGCCGTCGCGGGTCAGCAGCAGGTCGATCACCGTCTCGCCCGGGACATGGCCGCCCTTCATCAGCACGGCCCGCGCGCCCATCTCCAACAGGGCCTCGCCCGCCCGGCGCTGGCCGTCCAGATCGGCGACCGCGATCCCGGTCAGGGCCTCGGCCTCGGGCGCATTGGGCGTCAGCAGCGCCGCGCGCGGCACCATCAGCCGCCGCACCGCCTCGACCGCGCGATCCTCCAGCAGGGGCGAACCGCCCTTGGCGATCATCACGGGGTCCACCACCGTCGGCACATTGTCAGCATAGTCGATCAGCCCCGCCACCGCCTCGACCACCTCGACCGAGCCCAGCATGCCCGTTTTCAGGGCGTCGGCGCCGATGTCGTCGAGCACGGCCTTGGCCTGGGCCTCGATCACGTCGATCGGCAGGGGATAGACCCCGTGAACCCCCAGGGTGTTCTGGATGGTGACAGCCGTGATGGCCGTGGCGGCGAACCCGCCCAGCATGGTCACCGCCTTGATGTCGGCCTGAACCCCCGCCCCGCCGCCGGAGTCCGACCCGGCGAGAATGAGAACCCGGCCTCTCTTTTGGTCCCTATCGTCTCCGACGCGGTCGGAGACTGCTTGAGGGGTCTTTGTTTCCCTATCGCCGCCCGCGCGGCGGTCGTCTGCTTGAGGGGTCATCAGTGCGCTCCCGAAAACAGCTTCAGCCCGACAATACCCGCCACGATCAGCAGGATGCACACCGCCCGCACCGCCGTCGCCGGCTCGCCATAGACGGCGACGCCCACCACGGCCGCGCCCACGGCGCCGATCCCGGTCCACACCGCATAGGCCGTCCCCACCGGCAGCTTTTGCGTGGCGATCCACAGCCCCACCATGCTGGCGATCAGGGCCAGCACCACGCCCAGCGACAGCAGCGGCCGCTGCACGCCGACATACTTGATGCCCGAGGCCCACATGACCTCGAACAGGCCCGCCACCACGAGCACCAACCACGGATTCAATGACATCAGCCAGGACATGTCGGCTGCATGACCCAAGCCCGCCACAGAGGCAACGCCCTTTACATTGACATATAACTATATAGTCGATAGACGATATTAATGAACCTCGCCCTGCAAGCCCTGTCCGAACCGCACCGCATGGCCATCATCGCCATGCTGGCCGACGGCGAACGCCCCGCCGGGGACTTCGTCGACGCCCTGCCCATCAGCCAGCCGACCGTATCCAAACACCTGTCGGTGCTGCGCGAGGCGGGCCTGGTCACGGTGCGCAAGGACGCCCAGCGGCGCCTCTATCGCCTCAACCCCGCACCCCTGGCCCAACTGGACGCCTGGCTGCAGCCCTATCGCCGCTTCTGGGTCGACCGCCTCGACGCCCTTGAAAACCACCTCGACAAGGAGTTTCCGCAATGACCGACACGCTGACCCCGACACCGGACTTGGCCAAGGATCAGGGCCGATGGCATGAGATCGACGGCGGCTACGAAATCCGTTTCGAGCGCCGGTTGCGCCATTCGCCGCAGCGCGTCTGGGCCGCCCTGACGACGCCGCAGGGCCTCGCCTGCTGGCTGGCCGAGGCCGTGATCGACCCTCGCCCCGGCGGTCACATGGACCTGAACTTCCGCCAGCCCGCGACCGAGAAATTCCCCGACACCCCAGAAGTCCGCCGACAGGCCAATGAGGTCCTGGTCTTCCAGCCCTTCACCCGCTTCGAGCACACCTTCGGCGGCGCCGACTCGGTCGTCTCCTGGCGGCTGACGCCCGACGGCGACGGCACCTGCCTGACCCTGATCCACCGCATGCCGCGCGACTGGGAATCCAACATCGCCAACACCCTGGCCGGCTGGCATCATCACATGGAGGGGCTGGGTGACGCCGCCCGCAGCGCGGCCCATCCGTGGCGCTGGCCCCGCTGGACCGCCCTGCGCGACGCCTATGCGGCGGCGGTCGCCGGAAAACCGGAGACCTGACATGACCACCACGCCCTTCCTGATGTTCCAGAACGGCCAGTGCGCCCCAGCCCTGGACTTCTACGTCGCCACCCTGCCCGAGACCCGCATCCTGTCGAGCCAGCTCTATCCCCCCGGAACGCCCGGCGGCGACGGCCTGATCATGATGGCCCGCCTCTTGATCGAGGGATTGGAGGTCCTGGCCAACGACAGCACTATCCGCCACGCCTTCGACTTCACCCCGTCGATGTCGCTGTTCCGCCTCTGCCGCGACGAGGCCGAGGTCGACCGCCTCGCCGCCGCCCTGTCACAAGACGGCGCCGTCCTGATGCCCCCCGGCCACTACGGCTTCAGCCGCCGTTTCGCCTGGGTCAATGACCGCTTCGGCGTCTCCTGGCAGCTGAACCTGGAGTAGGTCAGCAGGCGGCGTTCGCCACCGCCGCCTGTAGCTTCAGCGCCTGCACCGTCTCGCGCACGTCGTGGACGCGGACCATCCGCGCCCCGCGCCGTGCCCCCTCCAGCGCCAGAGCCAGCGACCCGCCCAGCCGGTCGCCGGCTTCCACCGCCGTCGCGTCCACGCCCTGAATTATGCGCTTGCGGCTGGCGGCGTAGAGCACCGGAAAGCCCAGATCGACCAGGGCCTCCAGCCGCGCCGTCAGCGTCAGGTTGTGGTCCGTCGTCTTGGCGAAGCCGATGCCGGGGTCCAGCCAGATCTTATCGCGCGCCACCCCTGCGGCCATCGCCGCCTCGGCCCGCGCCGCCAGACGGGCGACCACCTCGGCTGTCACGTCGTCATAGCGCGGGTCGTCCTGCATGGTCTTGGGCGCCCCCTTCATGTGCATCAGCACTACGGCGCACCCCAGCTCGGCGGCGGTCGCCAGACTGTCGGGATCATGCATCAGCGCCGTCACGTCATTCCACATGGTCGCGCCAGCCGCGACCGCCGCCCGCGCCACCCCCGGCTTCATGGTGTCGATGCTGATCATCCCGCCCCAGCGCGCCCGCAGCGCCGAGATCAGCGGCAGGGTGCGCAGGATCTCCTGATCCTCGCTGACCGGCTCGGACCCCGGTCGCGTGCTCTCGCCGCCGATGTCCAGAACGTCTGCACCCTGTTCGATCAGCCGCATTGCATGGGCCAGCGCCGCCTCCTGCGTCGCCAGCCGCCCGCCGTCGGAAAAACTGTCGGGCGTCACATTGACGATGCCCATGACACGGGTCGTTTGATGCGCCATCGTCACTCCATGATCACGAATATTCTCGATCGCCGAACCAACCTGCACCTGTGGCGAACGATCGACGCCGTAGCAGAAGCCACCTGGCACGATAATCACAATCCCGATGTCGAAGGGACGCACGACAACGCTAATCCCGCTGCCTCAGTCGAACTTGGCGACACATATGCAGTTCGCACCTCCATTTCGGTCGCGGATGCCATCGTCTGGGCACAGGGCTTTGCTGATGAAGTGACCCTCTACCTCTATCACGCAGGCGCCTACGATGCGGACGAGGGCTAGCGGCAAACGCCCCCTCACCAAAACGTGCGGCTAACTGCGACAAGAACTCCCGGGGCGCCGGTTTGACTTTCCGCGCGCTGAGGCCCAGCCTCTACCCACTATGGAACGTTTCGTCAGCCAGGCTCGACGCCTCACCCACGCAGGTCGCCGCGTCGAAGGCCTTTAACCCGTAGCGGCCAGCTTGCTGTCGTCCGCTACGGGGCGCGTTGCTTCGCTTTTTCCCTAGTCTTCACCAATCAGGATCGCGTTCGCCCCATCGGCGCCCGCGAACACGCATGTCATGACCCATCGTCAAGACGATCCCCAGGACGTCGCTGCGCCCACGCGCGGGGCCGACATCATTCCCTTCAGGCGCCCCGCGACGCCGCCGCCCACGCCCTCGCCCGAGCCCGCGCCCCCCTATGACGACATAGGCGACGAGAGCGACGACGACGACGGCCCCTCGGCCGCCTGACCCCTTCTTCCCTTTCTTCACATCGAGAATCGACATGACCACCGCCAAGACCCGCGGCCGCCCTCCGGCCCTGCCCGCCATCATCCTCAGCCAGGAGGATTTCGACGCCCTGGACCGCCTGGTCGGCGACCTGCCGGGCACGGGCCCCGCCGGCCTGCTGCAACAGGAGCTGGACCGCGCCAAGGTCTGCAAGGCCGTCGACCTGCCCAAGGGCGCTGTCGGCCTGAATCGCTGGCTGCACTACGCCGATGAACGCCACCCCGAGGTCCGCCGCGTCCAGCTGGTCCTGCCGCACCAGGCCGACATCGACGCCGGGCGCGTCTCGATCCTGTCGCACGTCGGCGCGGGCCTGATCGGCCTGACCGAAGGCCAGTCGATCAACTGGCCCGACCCGACCGGCGCCGTGCGCAAACTGACCCCCGTCCTGGTGGAAGACGCCGACCCGATCGAGTCCGCCCCCCACTGAAAGACGCTGCGCTGGTAAAACCCTTCTCCCCTTGTGGGAGAAGGTGGCTCGCGAAGCGAGACGGATGAGGGGTGTCGGCGCGCCCCTCTCCGGTGGCCCTCAGCCCTTCCGCCCGATCAACCCGCCCAGCGCCTCCAGATAGGCCGCAAACGCCGTCCGCCCCTCGGGCGTGATGGCGATCCGGGTCAGGGGCTTGTTGTTCACGAAGCTCTTGCTGATGGCGACATAGCCCGCCTCTTCCAGCTTCTTCAGGTGGACCGACAGATTGCCCTGGGTCGCCTCCAGCACCGTCTTCAGCTCGGTGAAGTCCGCCGCTTCGACATCGGCCAGATAGACCATGATCCCCAGCCGCATGCGGCCGTGGATGACCTCGTCGATCCGTCCAAAGTCGTCCGCCAGTCCCATGGCGTCAGGCGGCCCTGACGCTCGCGCGCGCGTCGCGGAACATGACCCAGCCCGGCAGGGCGAACAGCAGGAACAGGGCCAGGGTGCACACCCCCAGATAGGCCATCGGCTGGCGCACCAGCACGCCCAGGGCCACCGCCGTCACCCATCCGCCCAGCGACACCGCCAGCATCCAGCCCTTCTTCTTCAGCACCCAGGCCACATACCAGGCCGCCGCCTGAAGGGCGAAGACGATGGCGGCGTAATAGAGCCAGACGGCGAAATCCTGATCCCGCACCGCCCCGACAGCAAAGACGATGACCACCGCCGCATTGGCCATGCCCGTGGCGTTGAAGGCGGCGTTCATGACCCGCGTCGCCAGCGGTCCCCGGTTGGACGGCCCGGCCTTGCGGTCCTTCAGGATGGCCCAGGTCAGCACCGCCAGAAAGGCCGTGGTGATGCCGACTACGAAGATCAGATTGGCCAGATCGGGCCAGCGGATCAGCCCGACCACCTGGCCTATGTGGAACAGGCACTGCAGGCCGTACAGCAGCCCCCCCGCCAGATAGCAGATGGCGAGGGTCATGGGCGGCCGCCCGCTCCCCTCCACGATGGAGCGCATGAAGGCGAGGTCGGCTTCGGGCGTGCGGGACTTGTCGGTCATCGGGTGATTCCTGGCGCGACGCGGCTGCCCCCTTCGGATGGACGCAGCCGCCAAGGTTGGCAAGCTATTCGGCGGCGACCGGCACGCTGACGCGCGCCCGACGCCAGGGCGTGCGCCGCCCGTTCAGCCAGCGCCCCATGACGCCGTGACGCACCATCAGCTCATAGCTGGCCAGCGACACGGCCATGACGCCGACCACGACGACGGCCAGCTTGATCGGCCAGACCATGGCCCAGTCCTGCACCACCACCTGCGCCGCCATCACCAGCGGCAGATGGACGATGTAGATCCAGTAGGAGGCGTCGGCCAGATAACGCCGCAGCGCGCTATGTCCCGACCAGAACTTCAAGGCCAGTCCGACCACGGCGAACATGGAGGCATAGGTCGCCACGCCAAAGGCCGCCGCCGTCATGGCCTTGGCCGCCGGCTCGGTCATCGGCGTCAACACCGGCGTCGGCCCGCCCGACAGCATCAGCGCCGTCGTCCCGGCCCCCAGCGCCAGCCCCAGATAGACCGGCGTCCAGCCTTCGATCTTCGCCAGCAGGTCGCGACGGCGATCCAGCAGCACCCCCATGCCAAAGGACAGACCAAAGCCGACCAGGGCCGAGGTTTCGGGAACCAGCCCCGCATCCGGCGTCGGAATGCCGAAGAAGGCGATCCAGTTCGGCTCCAGCCACAGGGCCAGGGCCAGGGGCGCGCCCAACACCAAAGGCCCCCACGGCCCGATCAGCCCGCCCGCCATTCGGTCCAGACCACGCCCCAGAGCGCCCGCCTGGTCCAACCGGCTGAGGACGGCCTGCCCGATCACCAGGGCCGCATAGAACCACAGCAGCACCCACAGGAACCACAGATGGGTCAGCGGGATATTGGTCCAGTCATAGGTCGGCGGCGGCGGCGCATCCGCCGCCGTCAGACCGTGCAGCGAGGCGTTCCACACCAGCACCGCCACGATCCCCGCCATCACCGGCCCCCAGAAGGCCGCCAGGGGCGCCGCGATGCGGATCAGCCGGTTCTTGATGAAGCCCGCCATCCCGCGCCGCTTCAGCATCATGTGGCCGAACAGGCCCGCGATCAGGAAGAAGCTCGCCATGCGGAACAGATGGATGACGAAGAAAAGGCTGTTGGCCCAGACCGAGGTCTGGTCGTCGCCCACGATCCATATCTGGCTCGGAAAGAAGGACAGGGCCCCATGCAGCACCACCCCCAGCAGCAGGGCCGCGCCCCGCAGCCCGTCCAGTCCGTGAAGCCGTTCGCCTTGGTCGAATGCGGATGCCGTCATGGCGCCCTCCTGTTTCGGATAACGCCATATCTCACAGACTAGTCTAAATTACAGACTAGTCTGTGAGAGTTGCAAAGCCCTCCCCCTCAAGGGGGGAGGGTTGGGTG
>NZ_JACARP010000069.1:0-731 GCF_013386595.1 Brevundimonas sp. P7753
AGCCTATCTGGCCCAGTTCGAGAAGGACGGCTGGCTGCCCGCTGCCGGCGACGACAACCGCGTGGTCCTGATCAAGCGCCGCGAGGCCGGCGGCTGCGACGGCATGCAGATGATCGCCTTCTTCGACGAGTCCAAGCCGGCCGAGGCGACCGCGCCCGGCTACCTCGGCTTCGCCACCATCCCCGGCGACGTCTGCGCCGGTCATGCGACGCCGCCAGCCTCATGAAGCGGCTTGTCGCTGTGACATTGATGGCGATGGGGCTGGGGGCTTGCGTGGAAACCGTGAAGTTCGCGTCCCTGGCTCCGTCGAGCGAGAGCATTACTCGCGCCCTTGCAGCGGAACGAACCTTGAACCACGGGCCGGCTAAGGCCCTTCGGGACCGCGATCCTGTCAACGCCGAACGTGTATCTCTTTGCCTGAAGGCTGGCGGTGGCCATCACGATTTGATGGATGCGCGACTGGACGGTGACCGGGTTTGCGGGACCTTGTCGTGGCCAGCCAGCAAGGGTGNNGCTGGCTGAAGTGCCAGGGAGACACATGACGACTGCACGCATCAACGCCCGTTTCGCCGCGCTGAAGGCCGAGGGCCGGGCCGGCTTTATTCCCTATGTCATGACCGGCGATCCCAGCCGGGACGAGGCGCTGGAGATTCTGCGCGGCCTGCCCGCCGCGGGGGCCGACCTGATCGAACTGGGTCTGGCCTTTTCCGACCCGATGGCAGAGGGGCCGC
>NZ_JACARP010000070.1:2500-5429 GCF_013386595.1 Brevundimonas sp. P7753
GCTGGAAAGCTTGGCCATAGCGGGTGACAGCCCCGTAGCCGTCAAACAGCAAGAGACTCGAGTAGGGCGGGACACGTGAAATCCTGTCTGAACATGGGGGGACCACCCTCCAAGCCTAAGTACTCCTCTACGACCGATAGTGAACAAGTACCGTGAGGGAAAGGTGAAAAGCACCCCGACAAGGGGAGTGAAACAGATCCTGAAATCGGAAGCCTACAAGCAGTCGGAGCCCCCAAGCGGGGTGACGGCGTACCTTTTGTATAATGGGTCAGCGACTTCATGTGTCGAGCAAGCTTAAGCCGTTAGGTGTAGGCGTAGCGAAAGCGAGTCTGAATAGGGCGCTAAGTTCGACGTATGACGACCCGAAACTAGGTGATCTATCCATGAGCAGGTTGAAGGTTAGGTAACACTAACTGGAGGACCGAACCCGTGAATGTTGAAAAATTCTGGGATGACTTGTGGATAGGGGTGAAAGGCCAATCAAACCTAGACATAGCTGGTTCTCCGCGAAATCTATTTAGGTAGAGCGTCCGACGAATTCCTTGGGGGGTAGAGCACTGGATGGTTGCGGGCTGCGCGAGCGGTACCAATACTAACCAAACTCCGAATACCCAAGAGAACTATCGGGCAGACACACGGCGGGTGCTAACGTCCGTCGTGAAAAGGGAAACAACCCTAACCATCATCTAAGGTCCCCAAGTCATGGCTAAGTGGGAAACGATGTGGGATTGCTTTGACAATCAGGAGGTTGGCTTAGAAGCAGCCATCCTTTAAAGAAAGCGTAACAGCTCACTGATCAAGCGATCCTGCGCGGAAAATGTAACGGGGCTAAAGCCATGCACCGAAGATATGGGTTTGCAGTTTACTGCAAGCGGTAGCGGAGCGTTCCGTAAGCCTGTGAAGGTCAACCGTGAGGTTGGCTGGAGGTATCGGAAGTGAGAATGCTGACATGAGTAACGATAAACAGTGTGAGAAACACTGTCGCCGAAAGACCAAGGGTTCCTGCGTAAAGCTAATCTGCGCAGGGTTAGTCGGCCCCTAAGGCGAGGCTGAAAAGCGTAGTCGATGGGAAGCAGGTAAATATTCCTGCACCAGCTGGAAGTGACGGATGGCATAACTTGTAAGGGCTTATTGGATTGTCCTTGCAGGGGCGTTGTCCCTGGAAATAACTCCAGCAGAGACCGTACCCGAAACCGACACAGGTGGTCAGGTAGAGCATACCAAGGCGCTTGAGAGAACTGTGCTGAAGGAACTCGGCAAATTGCACGCGTAACTTCGGAATAAGCGTGACTCACCCCAGGCAACTGGGAATGAGTGGCACAAGCCAGGGGGTAGCGACTGTTTAGCAAAAACACAGGGCTCTGCGAAGCAGCAATGCGACGTATAGGGTCTGACGCCTGCCCGGTGCCTGAAGGTTAAAGGGAGGAGTGAAAGCTCCGAACTGAAGCCCAGGTAAACGGCGGCCGTAACTATAACGGTCCTAAGGTAGCGAAATTCCTTGTCGGGTAAGTTCCGACCTGCACGAATGGCGTAACGACTTCCCCACTGTCTCCAGCACAGGCTCAGTGAAATTGAATTCCCCGTGAAGATGCGGGGTTCCCGCGGTCAGACGGAAAGACCCTATGAACCTTTACTATAGCTTCGCCTTGGCGTTAGCGACCGTATGTGTAGGATAGGTGGGAGGCTATGAAACCGGGGCGCCAGCTCTGGTGGAGCCATCCTTGAAATACCACCCTTACTGTCGTTGACGTCTAACCGAGATCCGTTATCCGGATCCGGGACATGGCGTGGTGGGTAGTTTGACTGGGGCGGTCGCCTCCTAAAGTGTAACGGAGGCGCGCGATGGTGGGCTCAGACCGGTCGGAAATCGGTCGTCGAGTGCAATGGCATAAGCCCGCCTGACTGCGAGACTGACAAGTCGAGCAGAGACGAAAGTCGGCCATAGTGATCCGGTGGTCCCGAGTGGAAGGGCCATCGCTCAACGGATAAAAGGTACTCTAGGGATAACAGGCTGATTTTGCCCAAGAGTCCATATCGACGGCAAAGTTTGGCACCTCGATGTCGGCTCATCACATCCTGGGGCTGGAGCAGGTCCCAAGGGTATGGCTGTTCGCCATTTAAAGTGGTACGTGAGCTGGGTTCAGAACGTCGTGAGACAGTTTGGTCCCTATCTGCCGTGGGTGTTCGAAGCTTGAGAGGATCTGTCCCTAGTACGAGAGGACCGGGATGGACATACCTCTGGTGGACCTGTCGTGGCGCCAGCCGCGCAGCAGGGTAGCTAAGTATGGAATAGATAACCGCTGAAAGCATCTAAGCGGGAAACTAACCTCAAAACAAGGCTTCGCTGAGGATCGTGGAAGACTACCACGTTGATAGGCCAGGTGTGGAAGTGCGGCGACGCATGAAGCTTACTGGTACTAATAATCCGATCGGCTTGATCGTTTCTCAGCAAAACTCATTCGGTTTTACTTGCCGATATACAAAACGCGACGATGTCTTCTCATTATATTCGGGCTAACGTGCATTCGCACTTCTTGAGCCCGGATGCTTTTTTATGTGTTCGGTTGACCCCGTGGCTATGTCGGAGGTTCCACACCCGATCCCATTCCGAACTCGGTCGTTAAGCCCTCCAGAGCCAATGGTACTTCGTCTCAAGGCGCGGGAGAGTAGGTCGCCGCGGGGTCTACCGAACACATAAATCAGTCTTCTCAGTATTCTTGTCCTACCGGCCTTCGGCCTACTTCAGGACAGGTCTCGAACCTTATTCTTCCTTCGCACACCGCCTTGCCGCGGGATGGAGCAGCCCGGTAGCTCGTCAGGCTCATAACCTGAAGGTCGCAGGTTCAAATCCTGCTCCCGCACCCAAGCATCACAAAAATCCCCGCAGACAAAACTGCGGGGGTTTTTGCTGTCCTGTCTCGCCCGCCTT
>NZ_JACARP010000071.1:0-9413 GCF_013386595.1 Brevundimonas sp. P7753
GGGTGAAGGTGGGGACGGCGTCGGTCGCCTCGCCGCCGTCGCGATAGACGCGCACGCCCGCTTCCGGGTCGATCGGCTGGGCGTCCAGCGGCGCCTCGACCTTCATGCTCTCGACCGGCGTGCCGACGGCGGGCGGGGCGTCGGTCGAGGACCGCACGCCCGAGCGATAGAAGACCACCACGGCCACGATTAGCAGCAGCAGGACAATGGCGCTGATGATCAGGGTGATGGGCGGCGACTTGGCGGCCGGCGCGCGACGCGGATCATAGCTGCGGCGCTCGAACGGCAGATCGTCGTCGGTAGGCGGCGTATAGGCCCCCCGCTCGCGGCCGGCGTTGGGGTTGCCTCGGTGATCGTCGTCGTAGGACATGGGTCGCGCTTTCTGGATCGGCCCCGCGCGAATCGGCGCCGGGAAGTATCAGTCTAGCCCGCCCGTGGCCTCTTTCGAATCACAGATCAAGCGCCAGGTCGAGGCTGAACAATTTGCCGTGGACTTCGATGGCGTAGCGGTCGGTCATTCCGGCGATATAGTCGCACACCGCCCGCGCCCGCTTGACCGGATCATCCGACAGGGCCGAGGCCGACCATTCGGGCGGCATGACCTCGGGTTCTTCCATGAACAGGTGGAACAGTTGCGACAGGACGCGACGCGCCTGGCTGCGGGTGCGATTGACCCGGTAGTGGCGATACATCCGCTCGAACAGGAAGCGGCGCAGCACCCCCAGGTCGGCCATCATGGTGCTTGAGAACTGCACCATCATCTGCGGGGCCAGGCGAACATCCTCGACGGTGACGATGCCGTGCGCGGCCAGCCGGCGCTCGGTCTCGGCCAGGACGTCGTCGACCATGATGCCGATCATGCGGCGCACGGCCTCCAGACGCACCATGCGGTCGTCCAGCGCGGGCCAGTCGCGGCGCACCTCGGCCAGGCAGGGCCCGATCAGCGGCACCTCGGCTAGGTCGGCCAGCGTGAACAGCCCCGCCTGCACCCCGTCGTCCACGTCATGGTTGTTGTAGGCGATGTCGTCGGCGATGGCCGCGCACTGGGCCTCCAGCGAGGCGAAGGTGTCGAGCCTCAGGTCCCAGTTGGCCGCGCCGCCGGGGGCATAGGCGGCGACCGTCTTCCACGCCGGTTCGCCCAGGTAATGCATCACCGGACCGTTGTGCTTGATGACCCCCTCGACCGTCTCCCAGCTGAGGTTCAGTCCAAGGAATTTCGGATAGCGGACTTCCAGCTCGGTGATGACGCGGAAGCTCTGGACGTTGTGATCAAACCCGCCGTAGTCGGCCATCTGGGCCTGCAGTTCGTCCTCGCCAGCGTGGGCGAAGGGCGGATGGCCCAGATCATGGGCCAGGGCGATGGTCTCGGCCAGATCGTCGTCCAGCCGAAGGGCGTGGGCCAGCGACCGGGCGATCTGAGCCACCTCCAGACTGTGCGTCAGGCGGGTGCGATAGTGGTCGCCCTCGTGCGCCACGAAGACCTGGGTCTTCTCCTTCAGACGGCGGAAGGCGGTGGCGTGGATGATGCGGTCGCGGTCGCGGGCAAAGGGGGTGCGGGTGCGGCTGGCGGGCTCGAAAACATGGCGGCCACGGCTGGCGGCGGGGTCTTCGGCGAAGGACGCGCGGGTCTGGCTCAAGGCGGACAGCACTTCTATTACAGCACAGGCCTTTGCGAACGCCTGTCAGCTCCTCATATAGAGAGCCGTGAGCACCGTCCAATCCACAGAATCAGTCCGCGACCTGTCGCTTTCGGTTTCCGCCCGCGCCCCGGAAGGCATCCTTCTGGCCGAGAGCGCGGCGAAACGTCTGGCCAAGCTGGCCGAGATCGAGGGCAAGCCGGTCATGCTGCGCGTCGCCGTCGACGGCGGCGGCTGCTCGGGCTTCCAGTACCGGCTGGAACTGGTCGACGCGCCCGAGGCCGATGACCTGGTCATCCGTCGCGACGGTCAGGCGGCGGTGATCGACCCGGTCTCCATCCCCTTCCTCAAGGGCTCCGAGATCGCTTTTGTCGATGAACTGGCCGGCGCGCAGTTTGTAGTGCGCAACCCGAACGCCTCGTCCAGCTGCGGCTGCGGCGTCAGCTTCGCCATCTAGGGCCACGCTTGGCGCGGGCCGCTCGGGCGCCCATTTAGACGTTATGCGCCGCCTGATCCTCGCCACCCTGATGCTCGCCGCCGCGCCTCTGGCCGCGAACGCCCAGACCTGGCCCGGCTGGCCGGGTCCGCCGCCGGCCGGATACGATCCCGGCTCGGCCATCGCCGACCAGCACCGGATCGAGATGGACCGCCTGCGCAATCAGGCCGCCGAGCGCGAGGCTCTGGCCCAGCAGCAGCGGCTGCAGACGAGGATGACCCTCCAACGCCTGGAGGCCGCGCGCCAGCCCGCCGTGCCCTCGCCGCCGCAGACCGCCTACGTCCCACGCACGTTGGAACAGGAGCGACAGGCTCGCGAGGCTCAGGCCGCCCGCCGCGAAGAAATGACGCGTGGCGTCACCGAGATCGACGCCTGGCTGGACCGCCGTCCGAACTGAGCCTTGGTTACAATTGCATCCCTTCCCTGCCCGCCGCGTTTGGGCCTAGCTTCGGGCGAGATTTCAGGGTGGAGACGACATCATGCGTTGGCAGGGCGGACGGCGCGGCGGCGGCATTGAAGACCGGCGCGGCATGGGCGGCGGCGCCGTGGCGGGCGGCGGCATCGGCGTTCTGGTGCTGGCGGCCATCGGCTACTTCGTTTTCGGCATCGACCCGACCACGACCCAGCAGGTCGCCAGCCAGTTCGGCGGCGCCAGCCAGTCCGAACAAGCCGGCAAGATGGGCTCGCCCGAGGATCAGGCCGGACAGTTCGTCGAGGTCATCGGCTCCAACATCAACGACGTCTGGAAGACCAAGCTGCGCGGCTACACCCCGCCGACCACCGTCCTTTATGAACAAGGCACGCAGACGGGCTGCGGTTTCGGCCAGTCGGCCATGGGTCCCTTCTACTGCCCCGCCGATCAGAAGGTTTACCTGGACCTCGGCTTCTGGCGCGAGATGGAGACCAAGCTGGGGGCTTCCGGCGCCGACTTCGCCAAGGCCTATGTCATCGCCCACGAGTTCGGCCACCACGTCCAGCACCTGACCGGCGCCACCGACCAGGTCCAGCGCGCCCAGCAGTCCGCGCGGTCACAGGCCGAGGGCAACAAATATTCCGTCGCGCTGGAGCTTCAGGCCGACTGCTACGCCGGCGTCTGGGCCCGCAACGCCGCCGCCGTCTCCGGCGGTCAGGTGGCGCTTGAGCCGGGCGATCTGGAAGAGGGCATGAAGACCGCCCAGGCCATCGGCGACGATACCCTGCAACGTCGCGGCGGCGGTCGCGTCTCGCCCGAAAGCTTCACTCACGGCTCGGCGGCGCAACGGGTCGAATGGCTGCAACGCGGCTATCAGACCGGCGACCCGGCGGCGTGCGACACCTTCAAGGGGCTATGACGCCCTACCCCACGGTCAGGTCCATCTGGGGCGAGACGTGCAGACGGCCTCGTCCCAGGTCCAGCACGACGTCGCGATCCTCGAAGGCCGCCACGCCCAGCAGGGCGTCGGGATAGTTGGGCAAGGGGGAATTGGCGAACACCGGCGTCGCCACCCCGCGCCACAGGTCGTCGCCAAAGGTCACGGTCTTCGCCTCGATCACCCGCGCCCGCGCCACCCCGCCCAGGACGATGCTGGACCCGGCGGTTTCGGCGCGCCCGTCCAGCAGGCCCGCCGCCTCGGCCGCGCCCTGGCTCAAGGCGATCAGCGACGAGAAGCCAGTGTCGATCACCGCCCGCATCACCGCCCCCTCGACTGTCACCTCGGCGGTCAGGGCCGTGCCGCTGCGCTTGACCGGGACGGGTCGCAGCGCGGGTGAAACAACATGGCCGTCGGGATCGACCAGACGGCTGCGGCGGCGATTCATGTCCAGCTCCAGCACAGCCGCACCCAGCAGGTCCTGTCCCAGCACCAAGGGCGCGCCCAGGCCCGCCGCATCCGCCAACGGCCCTAGGTCGAGGATGGCTGCGCGCAGACCCGCCACTTTCAGCGTGCCGACCGCCATGTCCAGCGTCACCCCGCGCCCGACCTGCGGCTGCCCCCCGACGCCGTAAGCCACCAGAGGCATGTCGAAAAAGGTCGTCAGGCCCAGGGCATCGACCAAGGCGCGGTCGATCACCGAATACTGGGCCCCGCTGTCGATCAGGGCCGTCACCTCGCGCCCGGCGATCCGCACCCGCACGGTCGGCGTGGCGGCGTTCGCGACGACGAAGGGCGACCACCCGCTAGTCCCGCCGTCCGCAAACCGCAGCGTCGGCCGGCGCCAGATCACATGGTCCTTGAGCCACAGGCCGCCGCCGACAGCGGCAGCCGCCGCGCCCGCGCGGATCAGAAAGGAACGGCGTCTCATTCGCCCTGACATGGACCGGACGGCGACGATGCGCCAGCCCCGGCGACGCCTCTTGTGACCCCGACGTCATCTTGTTGCGCAAAACTGCGAAATCACCTTCGCAGACGCAAAATAATCATGACGAAGCGCCGCCCTGCGGCTAGAAACGACCCGTCATGAGCACCTCACCCGACCGCTACCTTTCGACGCGCGGCGACGCCGCCCCGACCAATTTCGCCGACGCCCTGCTGCGCGGCATTGCGCCTGATGGCGGCCTCTACATGCCTCAGGCCTGGCCGAGCCTGCCCGTCGATGCGGCGCGTCCGGGGCGGACCTATGCGGAAATGGCCAGGGAGGCGATTTCCCCCTTCATCGGCGACGCCCTGCCTGTCGGCGCGCTCGACCGCGCGCTGGAGCGTCTGACTAAGGGCTTCGACCACCCGGCGGTGACGCCCCTGGTCGAGCTGGAGCCGGGCCTCTTCGTGCTGGAGTTGTTCCACGGCCCGACCGCCGCCTTCAAGGATCTGGCGATGCAGCTGGTCGCCGCCCTGTCGGACGAGGCCCTGGCCGCGACGGGCCAGAAACTAACCCTGCTGACCGCCACCAGCGGCGACACCGGCGCCGCCGCCGTGCGCGCCTTCGCCGGGGCCGAGCGCATCAACCTGGTGGTGCTGCATCCGCTGGACCGCGTCTCGCCGGTGCAGCGCAAGCAGATGACGACGGTGCAGGCGGACAACGTCCTGAACCTGGCCGTGCGCGGCGACTTCGACGACTGCCAGCGTCTGGTGAAGGGCCTGCTGGCCGAGGAATCCCTGCGTGAAGGCCGTCGCCTGTCGTCGGTCAACTCGATCAACTGGGGTCGGCTGGCGGGCCAGATTCCCTATTATATTTCGGCCACGGCGCAGCTGGGTCAGGCGGCGACCTTCGTCGTCCCGACCGGCAATTTCGGCGACGCCTTTGCGGGCATCGCCGCGAAGAAAATGGGCCTGCCGGTTAAGGGCTTCGTCGCCGCCGTCAACCAGAACGACGCCCTGGCCCGCGCCATCAACGAGGGCGTCTATGCCCGCCGCCCCGCCGTCGAGAGCGGCAGCGTGTCGATGGACGTGCAGGCGCCGTCGAACTTCGAGCGTCTGGTCTATGAGGCCTCCGGCCGCGACGCCGCCGCCACCCGCGCCGTGTTCGAAACCTTCGCCCGCGACGGGTCCGTCACCCTGTCGCCCGACCTGCTGGCCGCGCTGAAATCAGAAGTCTCCGCCGTCTCCATCGACGAGACCACGACCCAGGCCGAGATCGCTCACGCCCACGCCGCCTGGGGCCGCGTCGTCTGCCCGCACACCGCCGTGGCCCTGGCCGCCGCGCGTCAACTGGATCGCTCAAACGGCCCCATCGTCGCCCTGTCCACCGCCCACCCGTCCAAGTTCGGCGCCTTTGTCTCCGACGTGCTGGGCTTCCAGCCCGAACCCGCCCCCGTCATCCGCGCCCTGGGCGACCAGCCCGAGCGCCTGACCATCATCGACAACTCGGCGGAAGCCGCTCTGACTGCGGTGAAGGGGTTCGCGGGGTAAGGCTTCAACCCGCCCGACGGGGATAGCGCCTGGGCATAGTCAGAGACGGCGATCCGAGCGCCTAAGCCGCCCTTAGGCCCGGCCCAGCATGCGCTTGAGCGTGCCGTCGCGAAGCACGTAGTGGTGGAACAGGGCCGCGCCGGCGTGCAGACCCACTAGCCAATAGCCGACCACGCCGATCGTCTCGTGCACGTCCTTGACCTGATCCGCCAGAGCCTTGTCGGGGGCCGTAAGGGCGGGAAGCGACAGACCAAAGAAGGGGATGGGCTTTCCGCCTGCGCTAAGCGTCAGCCAGCCCAGGAGCGGCATGGCGATCATGAAGGCGTAAAGCGCCACATGCATGGCCGCCGCGAACCAGTCGTTCCAGCTTCGCGGCGTCGAGGGGCGAGACGTGAAGAAACGAGCCAGCAGACGCGCCCAGACCAACAGGAAGACGGTCAGGCCGAGCATGAAATGCCACGCCTTGAGCGCCTCGCGCGGGTCGCTGCCGCGCGGATAGATTTCGCGCAGCAGGATGCAGGCATAGACGGCGACCAGCAGGACGAGCATCAGCCAGTGAAGGCCGATGGAGACACGGCTGTAGGCGGGCTTCGTCTGTGGCATGTGACGGCTGTTTCGCTGGCGGCGCGAGGCAGGCTCGGACCGGGTTTCAAGAACGGAGTGAGTTCTTCTAACGCGAGTCCATGACGCTTGCGCAAGCGCCGCGAACTCGCGCCCCCGAGGGCCCCTCAGACCGTCTCCGCCGCCTTCCAGTAATCCAAGCGGCGGAAGAAGGGCGCCGGATCCTTGGGCGTGACTAGGTTGGCGGGGTCGTGGAAGATGCGGTCATGCAGACGGGTCAGGGTGAAGCGCACCGCCGCCGCCGCGCCCAGCCCAGGCAGGGCTTCGGCCTCGGCGGGCGTCAGGGGACGCACGGACTCATAGCCCTTCTGGAAGGCGCGCAGGGCCGAGTGCATAGGGCGTCCTTCAGCGTCGAAGCCCCAGGCGCTGAGCGCGATGGCCAGGTCATAGGCCAGGACGTCGGTGCAACCGAAATAGAAGTCGATCACCCCGCCGACGTCGCACTTTCCGTGCTCGTTGGTGGCGAACAGGACGTTGTCGGGGAAGTAGTCGGCGTGGATCGGTCCGCGCGGCAGGGCGGGATCGCTCCACGGCTCGGCCAGATACGGCAGCAGGGCCTTGATCTGATCCAGCATCTTGCGATCCACACCCTTGGCGGCGGGCTCGCAGCGCGCGGCCAGCGCCGACCAGGCCTCGGGTCCGACCGGGTTCTTGCGCTCGACGGCATAGTCGGCGGCGTCCAGGTGCAGCAGGGCCAGCACCTGACCGGCGCGATACTGTTCCTTGTCGGAAGGCTGGCGCTTCCAGGCGCCGGGCGCCCAGTGCAGGATGGCGGCGGCGCGGCCGTTGAGATGACCAATGATCTCGCCCTGGCGGTCGGCGACGGGCGACGGCGTCGGAAACCCGCGCGCCGCCAGATGCCGGGTCAGGCCCAGGCAGAAGGGCAGCGAGGCCGCGTCCGTCCGCCCCTCGAACAGGGTCAGGACATAGGCGCCCGACGTCGTCTCCAGCTTGTAGTTGGTGTTCTCAACCCCCTCGGCGATCGGCGTCAGCGCGACCAGATCGCCCAGGGGGTAGCGCATGAGATAGTCGGCGGCCTGAGCCGGCGTGACGGGCGTGAAGACAGCCATGTCTAGACCAGCTCCGCCGCCGCGCGACGGGCGCGCACCACGTCGGCCACATCGGCCAGCACGCTTTCGGTCGTGGCCCAGCGCCCAGCGCCGCGCCCCTTGCACGTCCAGACGCGACCGTCCTGACCATAGACTTTCAAGGCGTTTCTCTCTCCGTTCAGCGACTGGAAGAGCGCGTCTTTCAGGTCGCCGTCAAGCCGCACAGAGGCGTCCAGATGGCCGCCCCGGTCATGGCAGGCGCCGATCTGACGCACCGGCTTGTCGCCCAGCGGCGTGTCCGCCGAGAGTTCGTCGCGCGGCAGGTCGGCGGGGGCGCGGCCAAAGGCCTCAAACGACAGCAGCTTCACCTTGGCGGCGGCGTCGTGGCCTTCCAGATCCGAGGACGGGTCTTCCTCGGCGAAGCCCGCCACGCGAGCGTCGGCCAGGGCGTCGGCGAAGGCCGCGCCCTCGCCTAAACGTTGCAGCATGAAGTTGACCGTGCCGTTCAGCACCGCCTCGAACCCGGCGACCGGACCGGCGGCGCGGGCGGCGCGCAGGGTCTCGATCATCGGCGCGCCGCCGCCGACCGAGGCCGACCAGGCGACGCGACAGCCATTGGCGGCGGCCAGGGCCTGCAAGCCCGCCGGGTCGCGGGCCACGGCCTGCTTGTTGGCGCTGACCACGTCGCAGCCGGCCTCCAGCGCGCGACGGATCAGGGCGTGACCAGCTTCGCCTTCCGACAGGGCCTCCAGCAGAAGATCAGGCTTCTTGGCCAGCAGGCCCTCGACATCGTTGGTGAACAAGTCGGCAGGCGCGGCCACGTCGCGCTTCTTGGCCGGATTGCGGACCAGGACGCCGACCACGTCATAGCGCTTGTCCGGCAGCAGGCGGTTCAGCAGACCGCCGCCGACCACGCCGCAGCCGGCCAGGGCCACACGCAGCGGGGCGTGCGGCTGGACCGGGCCGGGAGGGGCGCCGCGCTCGCCGACCACCGTGCCCTCGGCGCGGCCCAGGGCGGCGACCTCGATCTCGACGCCGTGTTCCATGCCCAGATCGATGGCGTCATGCTGGACCAGGGCCCCGCCCAGCTGGCGCGCCGTGTCCCAGCTGGCGCGGCGATAGCGCAGCGGCGTGCCCGTTTCGCAGGCCGGATCGCGGTCGTAGAGGCCGTCCACGTCCTTGACCAGACGCACCCGGTCCAGCCCCAGCTCGGCGGCCAGAACCACCGCCGTCAGGTCCGATCCGCCGCGGCCCAGCAGGGCCACGCGCCCGTTCGAGCGCACGCCGCCGAAGCCGGGGACCACCACCACCTCATGCTCGGCCAGGGCCTGTTGCAGACGCTCGCCCTTCAGGCTGACCGGGCGGGCGTGCTGCGCCGGCCCCTCGACCACGATGCCCAGCTCCCGCACCGACAGACCCACCGCGTCCAGCCCCACCCGGTCGCAGGCGATGGCGACCAGGGCCGCCGCCTTTTCCTCGCCCAGCACCACATAGGCGGGCAGCAGTTCATTCTCGTGATCCAGACCCAGCGCGCGGGCGTCGGCCAGCAGCCGGTCGGTGTGACCCGACAGGGCCGAAACCACCGCAACCACCTTCCGCCCGGCGCGGACGTGGCCGTAGATTTCCGAGGCCACGGCGGGCGCCTCGGCGGCGTTGCGCAGGACGGACGAGCCAAACTTCAGCACCACGACCTCGGCGGCGCAGAAGGCCCTGGGGACCGCTTGCGGTTTCTGTTTGTCGGCGACGAGAGCGAGGGCGGAAGCGGGCATTGGGGTGATCCTGAAGG
>NZ_JACARP010000072.1:0-390 GCF_013386595.1 Brevundimonas sp. P7753
CAGGCCCTTGGCCTCGATCTTCAGCACGGCGATGTCGGTGGCCTTGTCCGCCCCGATCAGGACCGCGTCGAACAGGCGCCCATCGGTCATGTCGACGGTGAATTTCTGACCGTTCTCGATGACGTGGTTGTTGGTGACGATAATGCCGTTGGCGGCGTCGATGATGACGCCGGACCCGCCCTGCGAGGGCTTGGGATCGCCATCCGAGCTGGGACCGCGCGACTGGCCCAGGGTCGTGACCTGCACCACGGCGGGCAGGGAGGCGTCGAGACCGGCTGCGAAGGTGAAGACCCCGCGTCGCGCGTCATAGGGCAGGCCCGCCACGGACGGCGTCTGCACTGAAGCGGCGGCCGGGGCCGCGATCACCGCAACCGGCGTCGCGCTCAGAAT
>NZ_JACARP010000072.1:448-2108 GCF_013386595.1 Brevundimonas sp. P7753
GGCCTCGACCGTCACGATAGCCGTGAGCCCTTAGAAGGCGCTTTCGCCCGTGATGGCCCGGCCCAGGATCAGGGCGTGGACGTCGTGCGCGCCCTCATAGGTGTTGACCGTTTCGAGGTTCATGGCGTGGCGCATGACGTGCAACTCGCCGGTGATGCCGGCCCCGCCGTGCATGTCGCGGGCCTCGCGCGCCACGGCCAGTGCCTTGCCGCAGTTGTTGCGCTTCATCAGGCTGATGGCCTCCGGCACCCAGGCGCCTGTGTCGAGCAGACGGCCGAGCGCATAGGCGCCCTCGAAGCCGAGGAAGATCTCGGTCTGCATGTCGGCCAGCTTCTTCTGCACCAGCTGGCGTGACGACAGCGGGCGCCCGAACAACATCCGCTCGCCGACATAGTCGCGGCTGGCGTGGAAGCAGAACTCGGCGGCGCCCATGGCCCCCCAGGCGATGCCGAAGCGCGCCTTGTTCAGGCAGGAGAACGGTCCGCGCAGGCCTTGCACGCCCGGCAGGATGTTGGCTTCCGGCACGAAGACGTCGTTCAGGCCGATGTCCCCGGTGATCGAGGCGCGCAGGCTCAGCTTGTCGCCGATCTTGTCCGTGGTGAAGCCGTCGAAATCACGCTCGACGATGAAGCCGCGAATTTTGTCGTCCAGCTTGGCCCAGACGATGGCCAGGTCGCTGATGGGCGAGTTGGTGATCCAGTATTTGGCGCCGTTCAGGCGATAGCCGCCGACCACCTTGACGGCTTTCGTCTTCATCGAGGCCGGGTCCGAGCCGCCGTCAGCCTCGGTCAGGCCGAAGCAGCCGACCAGCTCGCCCGCCGCCATCTTCGGCAGGAACTTCTTCTTCTGCTCTTCCGAGCCGAAGGCGTAGATCGGGTACATGGCCAGCGAGGACTGGACGCTCATGGCCGAGCGATAACCGCTGTCGACCGCCTCGACCTCGCGCGCAATCAGGCCATAGGCGACGTGGCTGGCTTCAGAGCCGCCGTATTGTTCCGGCAGCATGGCGCCGAGGAAGCCCATCTCGCCCATCTCGGTCATGATGGCGCGATCAAAGGTCTCATCACGGAAGGCCTCGACCACGCGCGGCAGCAGGGCTTCACGCGCATAGGACCGCGCCGCGTCCTGGATCATCCGCTCGTCGTCGGTCAGGCGGCCCCGCAGGTCGAACGGGTCGTCCCAACGGAAGGTCTGTTGCGGAGCGTGCGAGCCGTCGGCCATCGGTGTTTCCTGCGCGAGTATGCGGGGCTCTCTGATCGTCACGCGCAAAGGGCATGACGACGCGACCCCTGTTCCAGGGGCCGGTTTAGGCCAAAACTTTTGAACCGGGTAGAGGGCCGCGGCGAACCGCGTTAGGTTGCGGCCATGTCGAATACGTTTTCCCGCCTGTTCCGCGACCACCCGCGCGAGGTCCGCGAGACCTATCTCGAACACATGGTCGCCTCAGCCCGCTTCGGCTTCAAGCTGGTCCGCCTGGCCGGCTGCGCCTTCACCCACGCCGTCGTGCCCGGCCTGCACAAGAGCACCGTGTCCGACGCCATTCGCAGCATGGCCCGCGACATGGGCGGCCGCGCCGAGGAGGCCCGCGACAGCCGGATGAGAAACGCCGGCGTCTGGGACGTGGGGCTGTAGAATATAAGAATTCTCCCTCCCCTTCATG
>NZ_JACARP010000073.1:0-8499 GCF_013386595.1 Brevundimonas sp. P7753
CTCCCCCGCGCGCGGGGGAGGGTCTAGAGGCGTCTTAGCCCCCCGCACGGCGGCGCAGGCCCATTTCGTCGAAGGCGGCGGTTTCGCGTTTGGCGGCGGCCAGCAGCTTGCTCAGGCGGGCGGCCTCGGCGACATGCTCGAACTTCTTCAACTCCTCGAAGGCGCTGGTCAGGGCGTCGCGGGCGCCTTCCTCCTCGGCGGCGACAGCGGCGACCAGGCCTTCGGCGTCGGCGCGCTTCATCGCCCAGCCCTTCAGATAGGCTTGCAGCATCATGCCAGACGACGGGTCCAGACGGGCGTTCTGGCGCTCGATCTCGACCTCGGCGTCCAGGACGGCGACGCGCATCTCGGCCTCGGCCTTGCGGGCCGCGACCTCGGCCAGACGCTTTTGCAGCGTCTCGACTTCATAGTTGGAGATGCGGATCAAGGATTGGGCCCAGGCGGTCATGGCGTCACGATGCGGTTGAGGGGGTTAAGAAGACGTGGCTTCGCCGAGTGACGAGCGATGAGGCGGGCCGGGTTGATCGACTTCCTCGCCACTGGTCACTGACCACTCATCACTCATCCCGCCATCCCCTGGTTCAGGATGGCCTCCAGCCGCACGAAGCTCTCGTCCAGACTGGTGTGGTCGTCCTTGTCCTGGCCGAGGAAGTTCTCGAGCGCGGGGTTCAGGGCGATGGCGCGGTCAACGATGGGGTCGGCCCCGGTGCGATAGGCGCCGATCTTGATCAGCTCTTCCATGTTGGCATAGGCCGACAGGCACTGACGGGCGCGGCGGTTCAGTTCGCGCTCGGGCGGGGTCTGACAGCCGGGCAGGGTCCGGCTGACCGACTTCAGCACGTCGATGGCGGGGAAGCGGCCGCGCTCGGCGATCTTGCGGTCCATGACGATGTGGCCGTCCAGAATACCGCGCACCGCGTCGGCGATCGGCTCGTCATGGTCGCCGCCGTCCACCAGGACGGTGAACAGGGCGGTGATGGGTCCGGCTTCGGTGCCGTCGGCGCGGATCGGGCCGGGGCCGGCGCGCTCCAGCAACTTGGGCAGTTCGGTGAAGACGGTGGGGGTATAGCCCTTGGTCGTCGGCGGCTCTCCCGCGGCCAGGCCGATCTCGCGCTGGGCCATGGCGAAGCGGGTGACGCTGTCCATCAGGCACAGGACTTCCAGACCCTGATCACGCAGGTATTCCGAGATGGCCAGGGTCATATAGGCTGACTGGCGCCGTTTCAGCGCCGGTTCGTCCGAGGTGGCGACGACGACGATGGCCCGCTTCAGGCCCTCTTCGCCCAGGGTCTCCTCGATGAACTCGCGGACCTCGCGGCCTCGTTCGCCGATCAGGCCGACGACCACGACGTCGCAGGTGGCCTGCTTGGCCAGCATGGACAGCAGCACCGACTTGCCGACGCCCGACCCGGCGAAGATGCCCAGCCGTTGCCCCCGGCAGGTGGTGGTGAAGACGTCCATCGAGCGCACGCCCAGATCCAGCCGCTCGCCCACCCGGCCGCGCGAATGGGCCGGCGGCGGCGAGGCGCGCAAGGGATAGGGGACGGCGCCCTGCGGCAACGGCCCCAGCCCGTCGATGGGCAGGCCGAAGGCGTCGATGATGCGGCCCAGCCAGGCGGTGGTGGGGCGCACGCTGGCGGCGGTGTCGATGATCTTGATCTCGGCGCCGGGGGCCACGCCCTCGACCGGACCGAAGGGCATCAGCAGGGCCTTGGCGTCGCGGAAGCCGACGACCTCGGCTGGCAGTGGGGGCTGGCCGCGCCGCTGGATCTCGGCCCGGGCGCCGACGGCGAGACGCGACAGGCCGCCGCGCGATTCGATCAGCAGGCCGCTGACGCCCGCCACCTTGCCGGTGACGACCAGCGGGTCGATCGCTTCGACGGCGGCGACGAGATTGCGCAAAAAGACGGCCCCTTCGGCCTGCGTCGGGTCGATCCTGACCGCAGCCCTCTAACCGTTAACGGATGCCTCATCGTGGTTAATGAGTGGTGAAGCCGATCTACGGGAATGCCCGTAGATCGCGCCGCAGGAAAACTAAGGTTTCAAAATTTACCCTTCAGGGTCAGTGCGCGTCATCAATCGAGTCAACGCTGGGGAGCGGGCTGGGATGTTCGGCAAGGGTCGTCAGAAGCACGAAGCGGAGCAGAAGCTCCATGATCTTGAAAACAAGCTGGCCGCCATCGGCCGATCCCAGGCCCTGATCGAGTTTGATCTGGACGGCGTCATTCTGGACGCCAACGACAATCTTCTGAAGACGATGGGCTACGCCCTCGACGAGATCCGGGGACGGCATCACCGCACCTTCATGGACCCGGACGAGGCGGCTGGTCCCGCCTATGCCGCCTTCTGGCGCGACCTGAACGCGGGCCGGTTCGTGGCCGCCAAGTTCCGGCGGATCGCCAAGGGCGGACGCGAGGTCTGGCTGCAGGCCTCCTACAACCCGGTCATGGGGGCGGACGGACGGCCCGCCAAGGTCATCAAGCTGGCGGTGGACATCACCGAGGCCGAACAAGAGGCGGGGCGGCGCGAACGGGAGCGGCTGGACGCCGAGGCGGCGCAGACGGCGCTGGTCGCGGTCCTGGCCGACAACCTGTCGAACCTGTCGGCGGGCGACCTGACGGCGCGGATCGTCCAGGACATGAGCGGCGCCCACGGCCGGGTGAAGGACGACTTCAACCACGCGGTGGACAGCCTGCGTCAGACGCTGGAGCAGGTGCTGGATTCTGTAACGGGGCTGCGCGGCGGCTCGGACGAGATCTCCAGCGCCTCCGACGACCTGTCGCGACGCACGGAACAGCAGGCCGCGTCGCTGGAGGAGACCGCCGCCGCCCTGGACGAGATCACCGCCACGGTGAAACGCAGCGCCGAGGGCGCGCGACAGGCCGCCGCCGTCGCCGGCGAGGCGCGCGGCCAGACCGATCAGTCGGGCGTGGTGGTGCGCCAGGCCGTCGCCGCCATGGACGGCATCCGCCAGACCTCGAACCAGATCGGCGACATCATCGGCGTCATCGACGAGATCGCCTTCCAGACCAACCTGCTGGCCCTGAACGCCGGGGTCGAGGCGGCGCGAGCGGGCGACAGCGGGCGCGGCTTCGCCGTCGTCGCCTCCGAGGTGCGGGCCCTGGCCCAGCGCTCCGCCGAGGCGGCGCGAGAGATTAAGATCCTGATCTCGGCGTCCGGCGCCGAGGTGGCCCAGGGGGTGAAGCTGGTCGGCGAAGCGGGGGCGTCGCTGAACGCCATCGCCGGCAAGGTGGGCGAGATGGACGCCCTGGTCGCCGAGATCGCGGCCTCGGCCCAGGAGCAGGCCTCGGGTCTCAGCCAGGTCAATATGGCGGTGAACCAGATGGATCAGGTCACTCAGCAGAACGCCGCGATGGTCGAACAGACCACGGCGGCCGCCGCCATCCTCAAACGCGAGGCCGAGGCCTTGGCGAGGCTGGTCGGTCGCTTCCGCACCGGCGCGCCAGGGGCGCCGCCCGCCCTGGAGGCTCAGCGGACGCGCCTGCGTGCGGCGGTCGGCGGCGGGGCCTCGGCGGCCTGAACCGGCTTCTGACCCCTGACGTGAGGTTCGGTGTTGGACGACCGGATAAGTTGACGTAGATGTAGATAGGAGGGCGTTACAGTAGGGCGGGGGTACAGTAATGTTGTGGCTGTTGCTCGCCACCTTGGACGCTGCGGGGCTTGGCGAGTCGTCGTTCGATGGTCCGGTTCCGACCGAGGCGCCGCAGCAGGTCGTGACCCTGACCAATCTGGATGATCCGGTGCGCGTCGACGATGTCGAGGTGCGCGGCCGGCGCGGCGCGGCGCGGGTGCCGCCCGAGACCGAATTGAACGGCGCCGAGATCGACGCCCTGGGCGCCTATGACATCGGCGAGGTCCTGGATCGGATCGGCGAAACGCTCGGCGTCGGCGACGAGCCGATGGTGATCGTCAACGGCAAGCGGGTGGCGAATTCGGCCGTCTTTTCCGGCTTTCCGCCAGACGCCCTGGTGCGGGCCGAGATCTTGCCGCCCCAGGCGGGGGCCCTGTACGGCGGCGCGCCCGGCCAGAGGGTGGTCAACCTGGTGCTGCAGAGACGCTTCTCCAGCTACGACGGCCGCATGGTCGGATCACGCCCGACGCAGGGCGGGACCTCCTCCCTGTCCGCCGACCTGCGTCGTTCCGCCATCGCGGGCGACAACACGCACCAGGCGGGCGTCCGGGTTTCGCGCGACAGCGCCCTGCGAGCCGATGAGCGCGACCGCGGTCATGAAGAGGAGGGCGCGGGGGCCGGGGCCATCACGCTGCGTCCTCGCACCCAGGCCGTCTCGGCCAACGTCAATCTGACGCGATCCATGGGTCAATGGGCCGGGGTCTTCAGTCTGAACGGACAGGCGAGAGAGAGCCGCCCCGTCTCGCGTCTGGGCGCCGACATTGTCGAGGGCCGCCGCCAGTCGGAAAGCCTGGGAGCCTCGGCCGGGCTCAGCGGAACGGCGCTGGGCTGGTCAGTGCAGGGGAACATGAACGGTCAGGCGTCGCGCTCTCGAGATGAGGGCTTCGCCAATATCCGAAGCGAGAACCAGTCCATCGGTTTCAACGGTTCGGCCGGCCGGACCTTGATGGAATTCCCGACAGGCGCGGTGGTCGCGAACCTGAGCGGAAGCCTGGCGGGGACCCGTTCGATCCTGGATCGGGATCAGGTTCGCGCCACGACGAATTATCAGACCGGCGAGGCCCGCGGTTCGGTGACGATCCCGCTGTCGAAGGCGGCAGAGACGGGGACGGGGCGTGTTCTGGGGGACGTTCAGGCGACCTTGGGCGGCAGTGTTCGGCAGTCCAGCGGTGGTGACGGAGACGAGGTGAACGCCGCCCTTGTCTGGACGCCGAAAAAGGGCGTGCGTCTGAACGGCCTTTGGGCCGCCTCCAGCGACAGCGTTCCGGACTTGCAGAGATTCGAGCCGGCCTATTTCGATACGCCCGTGGTGGTGTTCGACTTCCAGACCGGAGAGGCGGTGGAGATCACGCCGATCCGAGGCGGGAATCCGGATCTGCGTCCGCCCCGCTCGGAACGCCTGTCTGTGACCGCCTCGATCGGGCCCTTCACCCGATGGTCCCTGGCGGCCAACCTTGGATACCAACGCACGGAATCGACCGACGGGATCGGCGCCCTGCCGGACCTGACCGAGGATGTCGAGGCGGCCTTTCCCGATCGGTTCCAGCGGGACGCGAGCGGGCGCCTGACCAGCATCGATTTTCGGCCGCTGAACCTCAGCTCGACCCTGACGGAAGGCCTGACCAGCAGTCTGAACTTCAATCTTCCGCGACCCGCCGGCGTCGCCGCCCATGAGGCGACGGTCTTGCGGGTGTCCCTCAACTATAACCTGAGGCTCAGCAACACCCAGTCCCTAGCGGCGGGCTTGCCGGAGCTGGACCGCTTGAAGGGCGACGGCGGGGGCGTTTCGCGCCAGGAGGCGCGGGCGATGCTCGACGCGCGGCGGGGCCGGTGGGGCGTCAATGCCTCGGCGCGCTGGCAGGACGGCTATCGGACCCGGCGCTTCGGCGGGCAGGACGGCCCGGGCGATCTGATCACGGCGCCCTATACCGCGGTGGACCTCAAGATCAGCTTCCAGATGACGTCGACCTCGGTTCGCGCCGCGAACGCCGACGAGGAAGGCGGGCCGCGCCGCCGCAGCGCCGGTCTGCAACTGAGCCTGGAGGTCAGCAACCTGTTCGACGCGCGGCCCGAGGCGCGTCTGGGCGACGGGGCGCCCGCGCCCGGGTATGGCCGGGACTGGCAGGACCCGATCGGGCGCAGCGTTCGTCTGAGCCTTCAGCGTCGTTTCTGACGGGGCCGGGCGTGAGGCCTGGGATCAGGCCAAGATCAGGCGGGCGCGCCGGGCTCGGTCAGGGGCTGGGTCTGGCCTCTCGGCGCCGTCAGGACCGCGCCGATGGAGGCGGCGACGATGCAGCCGATGGCCAGCCACTGCAGAGGGCTAAGCTGTTCGTGCAGCAGCACCATGCCCGCCATGGCGCCGATGGCCGGCTCGACGCTGAGCAGGACGCCGAAGGTGCGCTTGGGGATGTGGCGCAGGGCGATCATCTCCAGCGAATAGGGCAGGGCGCTGGACACCAGGGCGACGCCGAGGCCCAGCAGCAGGACCGAGGGCGCCAGCAGCGCCATGCCCGCCGTCGAGACGCCGAAGGGCAGGATGACCAGGGCGGCGGTGCTCATGCCCAGCGCGACCGACTGACCGGCGTGCATGTGCGACAGACGCTTGCCGAAGACGATATAGAGGGCCCAGCACAGGCCGGCGAAGGCGGCGTAGGCGACCCCGACCGGGTCCAGCCCCTCGACCCCGCTCCAGATCGGCAACAGCATGGCCAGACCGGCGACGGCCAGGCCGACCAGGGCGAAATGCACCAGTTTGCGCGAATGGATCAGGGCCAGGGCCAGAGGACCGCTGAACTCGATGGCGATGGCCAGGCCCAGGGGGATGGTCCGCAGCGCCATGTAGAAGCTGAGGTTCATCAGGCCCAGCACCAGGCCGTAAAGCACAACCCGCCCGGCGTCGGCCCGCGTCAGGGCGAAGCGCCACGGCCGCCAGATGGCGATGAGCACCAGGGCGGACAGGCCGACCCGCAGGGCCGCCGTGCCCTCGGCGCCGACGAGGGGGAACAGACCTTTGGCGAAGGAGGTGCCGACCGCCAGCGACACCATCCCGCCGACCAGGGCGAGATAGGGCAGGGCGACCGAAAGGCGCGGCGAATTCAGGGACAGGGTCGGGGAGGACATCGGCCGGGAACCTAGTGAAAAGCCGCCTGTGTTTCTCGCTGAATTCTGCTGCTAGAATGCAATAAAACGTCGTTTTAGAGAAGTATGATGCAGCAAACCGTCACGCTCGACGATTTCGACCGCCGGCTGCTGGATCTGGTCCGGCGCGACAATCTGCAGCCCGCGCGGGTGCTGGCGGATCGGGTGGGCCTGTCGGAATCGGCGGTGTCGCGCCGCCTGCGCCGTCTGCGCGAGGAGGGGGTCATCGTCGCCGACGTGGCGGTGATCGACGAGGGGCGGCTGGAACGCGCCCTGACCATGCACGTCCTGGTCGAGATGGAGCGCGAGGGGACGGCGGTGCTGGACGCCCTGATCGACAGCCTGACGGCCCGGCCCGAGGTCCAGGCCGCCTGGTACGTGACCGGCGAAACTGACTTCGTCCTTTATGTCCGCACGCCGACCATGGAGGCCTATGAGATCTTCACCCGAGAGGTGCTGAACGACGACGCGCGGGTGCGGGCCTTCAAGACGCTGATTTCGATCCGCGAGGTCCTGCCCTTTGATCCGGCGCGGCGGGGGCTGGCGTCATGAGGCGCTGGCGCCTTTATAGCGGCGCTAAAGCGCCTGAGAGAATTCCTGTGCGGCGCAGTCTGGTCTCGCGCGTATAAGGACTGTCACCCAGACGAAACCGCTGCACGGAGATCGCCCATGTCCGACACCGCCTATGACGCCAGCCGCCACAAGAAGGCCGGACGGGGCCGGGTCTATGACAGCATCATCGACACCATCGGCGACACCCCCCTGGTGCGGCTGCCCAATCTGACGGCGGAACTGGCGCCCAAGGCGACGGTGCTGGCCAAGCTGGAGTTCTTCAATCCGCTGGCCTCGGTCAAGGACCGGATCGGCGTGGCCATGATCGAGGCGCTGGAGCGGGCGGGCAAGATCCGTCCGGGCTCGATCCTGGTCGAGCCGACCTCGGGCAACACCGGCATCGCCCTGGCCTTCGTCGCGGCGTCCAAGGGCTACAAGCTGATCCTGGTCATGCCGGAGAGCATGTCGATCGAGCGCCGCAAGATGCTGGCCCTGCTGGGCGCCGAACTGGTGCTGACCCCGGCCGAAAAAGGCATGAAGGGCGCCATCGGCATGGCGCAGGAAATTCTGGACCGCACCCCGGGCGCCGTCAGCCCCTCGCAGTTCGAGAACCCCGCCAACCCGGCCATCCATGAAGTCTCGACCGCTGAGGAAATCTGGAACGATACGGCCGGCGCGGTGGACATCGTCATCGCCGGCGTCGGCACCGGCGGCACCATCACTGGCGTCGGTCATGCGCTGAAACTGAAGCGGCCCTCGGTGAAGATGATTGCGGTCGAACCGACCGCCTCGCCCGTCCTGTCGGGCGGCGCCCCCGGCCCGCACAAGATCCAGGGCATCGGCGCGGGCTTCGTCCCCTCCATCGTCGACCGCGCCGTGATCGACGGGGTCGAACAGGTCTCCAACGACGAGGCCTTCGACATGGCCCGCAAGGCGGCTCGCGTCGAAGGCCTGCCGGTCGGCATCAGCTCGGGCGCCGCCCTGGTCGCCGCCTTCCGTCTGGCGGCGCTGGACGAGCATGCGGGCAAGACCATTGTCGCCATCATCCCCAGCTTCGCCGAACGCTACCTGTCCACGGCCCTGTTCGAGGGGTTGTAGGGCCTGAGCTTCTCCCTTCCCGTTCGGGGAGGGTGGTCGCGCAGCGACCGGGTGGGGAG
>NZ_JACARP010000074.1:0-11530 GCF_013386595.1 Brevundimonas sp. P7753
GGCGCGCAGCGCCAGACGGGTGGGGGCGCTTCGGCGCATCACGCGCCGCGTCCGCATCACCACGCCCTCCCCACCCGGTCGCTGACGCGACCACCCTCCCCATGAAGGGGAGGGAGAGGCTGCGTCATTCCGCGACCCGTCGTCGCGCACGCAACTTTGACTGTTTCCAATCGGTTTCATCCCGGTAAAACGGCGATGAAAGCCTTGCCGTGGCGGGCGTCTCGCCCCCAGTTTGAGGTTTCCAGCCCCAGAAGAACCTTCACCGACGCAGGAGCGCCGATGCCGCATGCCGACAGCCTGATTATCACCCTGGTCGGAGGCTTCGTCCTCGCCTTCGTGTTCGGCATGTTGGCCAATCGGCTGAAGTTGTCGCCCCTGGTCGGTTATCTGGTGGCGGGGGTCATCGTCGGCCCCTACACGGGCGGCTTTGTCGCGGATACGGAACTGGCGCCGCAGCTGGCCGAGATCGGCGTCATTCTGCTGATGTTCGGGGTAGGGCTGCACTTCTCGGCGGCGGACCTGATGAAGGTGCGCAAGGTCGCCATCCCCGGCGCCCTGGTCCAGATTGGCGCCGCCACCGTCCTGGGCTGGGGGTTGGGTCGTTTCCTGCTGGGTCTCGGCGACGTGGAGGCCCTGCTGCTGGGCTTCTCGCTGTCGGTCGCCTCGACCGTGGTGCTGCTGCGGGCGCTCGAAGAACGCAAACAACTCAAGAGCGACGCCGGCCGCATCGCCATGGGCTGGCTGATCGTCGAGGACCTGGTCATCGTCGTCGCCCTGGTCATGCTGCCGCTGCTGATCATCGCGCCGGGCGAGGCCTTGAGCGGCGCCGAACTGGCCAAGTCCATCGGCTGGACCCTGATCAAGGTGGCGGGCTTCGTCAGCATCATGCTGGTCGTGGGCGCCAAGGTCCTGCCCTGGGTGCTGGTGCGCATCGCCCACACCAAGTCCCGCGAACTGTTCACCCTGGGCGTGCTGGCCATCGCCCTGGGCATCGCCTGGGTCGCCTACTATCTGTTCCACTCCTTCGCCCTCGGCGCCTTCCTGGCCGGTCTGGTGCTGAACAGCTCGCCCCTGGGCCACAACGCCGCCGAGCGGTCGTTGCCGTTGCGCGACGCCTTCGCCGTGCTGTTCTTTGTCTCTGTCGGGATGCTGTTCGACCCGACCATTCTGGTGCGCGAACCTCTGGCGGTGCTCGGCGTGCTGGGCATCGTCATCATCGGCAAGTCGCTGGCGGCCCTGGCCATCACCACGGCCTTCAAGCTGGACCGGGCGACCAGCCTGACCGTCGCCGCCAGCCTGGCCCAGATCGGGGAGTTCTCCTTCATCCTGGCCGCCACCTCTGTGTCCCTGGGCGCCATGAGCCGCGAGACCCACGACCTGATCCTGGCTTCGGCCCTGCTGTCGATCTCGCTCAACCCCTTCGTCTTCGCCCTGATCGACCGGATCGGCGGGCGGGTCCCGCCGGCGGCGAAAAAGGTAGAGGTCGAACCCAAGGCGGCCCTGGCCGAGGTGATGTAATGAAAAGAGGCCCGATGATCGCTCACCGGGCCTCTTCCGCATCCGCGTCCTGACAGGGGGGCTTACAGGACGCCGATCATGCTCGCGACCAGGGGGTGGCGCACGATGTCACGCTCGGCCAGACGGACCACGGCGATGTCCGGCACGGCCTCCAGCCGCTCGGCGATGTCCGACAGACCCGACACGCCGGGCAGCAGGTCCGACTGCTGCGGGTCGCCCGTCACCACCATGGTCGAGTGCCAGCCCAGCCGCGTCAGCAGCATCTTGAGCTGGACGTAGGTGCAGTTCTGCGCTTCATCCACGACGATGAAGGCGTTGTTCAGGGTGCGGCCGCGCATATAGCCGATGGGGGCGATCTCGATCAGCCCCTCGGCCATCAGGGCCTTGACCCGTTTCATGCTGAGGCGGTCCGAAAGGGCGTCGTAGAGGGGGCGCAGATAGGGCGCCAGCTTGTCCTCCATGTCGCCGGGCAGGAAGCCGATGGACTCCCCGGCCTCGACCGCCGGGCGCGACAGGACGATGCGACCGATCCTGCCCGCCTCCAGCGCCTCGACGGCCTTGGCGACGGCCAGATAGGTCTTGCCGGTGCCTGCCGGCCCCAGGGCCAGCACCATGTTGTGGGCGTCGACGGCCTCCATCAGTTCGGCCTGACCGTCCGACTTGGGCTTCAGCGTCTTCAGATAGCCCTGGTCGCGTTCGTCGTTCGAGGGACAGGGCGACCAGCCGGTCCGGGGCGGCAATCGCCGAACCTTGGCGTCCTGCAGGAATTCCCGCGAATCCAGAACGCCTTCACGGACTTGATGCTTGATGGCCGAACGCTTCGTCATGAACGCCTCCAGGGCATGAAAAAAGGCGAGCCCGGCAGGGTCTCGCCTTGGTCGTCGGTGGGGGAGGAGAGGGGCGGAGCCGCGCAGAAGCCGCCGGGATCAGTCGCAGGGTCGTCGCCGCCGCACAGGCGTCGTCCCGGAACTGGTCGCGAACACGCCACGCGCATTCTCCAGTATCTGACCGGACCGGGCTTGATCCGGCTTCAGATCCGGGGCCGAAATGGCGACCTCGAATCGCATCAACACAATGATGCTAACGTAGTTTATGAGGGCTTAAAGCCATCATTTTCTGAAACATAGGGTGTGTTCGGATGAGTGTTTACAGCCTGGGCGACAGCAAGCCGCAGTTTCCGCCTGAGGGCGAATACTGGATCGCGCCGAATGCAACGGTTCTAGGGAATGTGATTCTGCATCCCGGCGCCAGCATCTGGTTCAACACGGTTTTGCGAGGCGACAATGATCCCATCGTGATCGGTCGCGACAGCAATATTCAGGACGGCAGCATCCTGCACACCGATGTCGGCTCGCCCCTGACGATCGGCGCCGGGGTGACGGTGGGCCACAAGGCCATGCTGCATGGCTGCACCATCGGCGACAACAGCCTGGTCGGCATCGGGGCGGTGATCCTGAACGGGGCGAGGATCGGGAAGAACTGCCTGATCGGCGCTAACGCCCTGATCACCGAGGGCAAGGTCATTCCTGACAACTCCCTGGTCATGGGCCAGCCTGGAAAGGTGGTGCGGGAATTGGAAGAGGGGCAGATCGAGGCCCTGCGGCTTTCCGCCCTGCACTATGTCGAGAACTGGAAGCGCTATCTGGCGGAGCTGAACCCGGTCGATTGATCCGGGGTGTGCCAGGATGGCACACGGGATGGCGGGCTTTTCCGCCGCCCGTCCTGAAAATGAGAGTTTTCTGGCCCTTTTCCGCCCACTGAACCGGCCCGTGACTTGCAGCCATGCTGGCAGATCAATGCAGGAGTCCGGGCCCATGCGGGTGGGGATCAAGAAAATTCTGGCTGGCGCCGCAGGCTTTGTCGGCATGATGGCGCTGGCGGACGTGGCCGCGGCGGGCTGCAATACGGGTTGCCAGCCGCCGCAACCGCCGCCGCCGCCGGTCACGCCGTGCTGCCTGCCGCCGCCACCGCCGGTAAGGCCGCCTGTCATCCCTCCGGTTCCGCCTGTCACGCCGCGTGACGGCGTCAACGGCTGGGGCGGGGGCGGCAACGTCAATGTCAATGTGAACGTCAACGTGGCCGGCGCGCGCGCCTTTGGCGGCGCTCGCGCCGGCGGAACCGTCATCGTCGGCGGGGGCGGCGGCGCCTATTTCAACGTCGATCAGCCCTATCCCACGACGATTCAGGGCCTGTCGGTCGAGGGCAAGAGCATGGAGATGGTCCGCGTCCCCTATACTGCCTCGCGTCGTATGGAGAAGCGGGTGGTCATCCAGGCTGTCTGCATCGACGACCGCGCCGTGCCTCACCCGGCCTCTCAGGTCCGTCCCGGCAAGGACGTGGCGACCGACTATGAAGGCGAGCTCTATCGCTGCATCGCCGGGACCAAGCTGCAGTGGACCATCGCCGACGAAGCCGGCGGCCCAGGCGAGACCATCAACTGCAACAAGCGCGAGGCCCTGTGGTACGGCCGCGGCGGTCAGCTTGAGTGCCGCCCCGAGAAGCAGGAGCGCGACTGCAACGAGCGTTCGCTGCTGCGCCGCTATGGCGCGGGCGTAAAGGTGCTGACCATGATCCGCGAGGAGACCTACACCGAGTATCGTGAGGAGATGGTCGAGAGCGCCGGTGCTGTGGCTTCGGGCGCGGTCATCATGCTGGACGGCGGCGTCGGCGGCCGGGTCTTCTGAATGGGCCGTTCAGCCTGGGGTCATCCGGGCTGAGCTAGATTTCGCCCATCGACTCTCCGTCGATTAGGCCAAAAGACTTGGGGCCCCGATCCGCTGGATCGGGGCCCCTTTTTCGTTTGACGTTGCGCCGCCTACTGGGCCGGGGCCTTGTCCGAGACGACCTCGGCCTTCCACGCCGTGTCCGACTTCAGATACTGACGCGCGGCGGCCTGGATGTCGGCGGGGGTGAAGGATTCCAGGTCGCTGATGTGGGTCTGGATCTGCTCGACGGTCGCCGGCTTGGCCGCAACATCCGCCAGTTGACCCAGCCAGTACTCGTTGCCGGCCTGGCTGCGACGCAGGCTTTCGATCGTCGGCAGGCGAGCGCGGTTCAGCTCGTCTTCAGTGACGGGGGCGTCCCGCAACGAGGCGGTGATGGCGTCGACAGCGGCGTAGAAGGCCGGGATCTTGTCCGCCGCCGTCTCGGCCATGACCGAGATGGAGCCGTAGTCCTTGAACACGTCGGACGCCGAGGACGAGACGCGCGGCGAATAGGCCAGGGCCTGTTTCTCGCGGATTTCGTCCAGTACGCGCAGTTTGAACACCTCGCTGAGGATGGCGACCTTGCGGGCTTCGGTGCGGTCGTCGACGGCGTCGGTCGTGGGCCAGGCCACATAGGCCAGGGCCTGTTCCGCCGGACCCGTATGGGTCAGGCGCACCGGCTGGGCCGTCGGCGCCGGGAAGCGACGCTGGTCAGAACCGGGCAGGGGCTGGGCCGCCGGCGCGCGCTCCGGCAGGGCCGCGAAGGTGGAGGCGACGGTCGCGATGGCGTCATCGATGGTCACATCGCCGACCATGACGATGTCGATGGGGCCGGACGCCATGCCCTGGATCACGCCCTGCTTCAGTTCGTCGAGGGTGAAGGCGGCGATGACGTCGGCCGGGGGGAAGACCTCGCGCTTGTCGCCCGACGCCAGATAGCCCGCGCCGTCGATGGCGAAGGCGCCGCCCGGCGTGGCGCGCTGCTGCGCCACATACTGCGGCAGGACCGCCTTGATCTGCTCGAACGGCGCCGGGCGCAGACCGGGGTCGGTCAGATAGGCGGCCAGCACCTGCATCTGTAGTTGCAGGTCGGCGGGACGGGTGGCGCCCGACAACTGATAGGCGTCGCCGTCGATGGTGAAGCCGGCGCCGTAGATCTTGCCGGTCAGGACCCGGCTCAGTTCGTCAGCGGTCAGCTTGCCGAGCCCGCCGGGGGTGAAGACCATGGGGGCCAGGGCCTGGGCGGTGAAACGATCCGTCGGCAGGGCTTCTTCGCCGATGCCGGTGCGGACGCTGATCAGGATCTGCTCGTCCTTGAACTCAGTCGGCTTGACCGTCAGTCGGACGCCGTTAGGGAAGGTGACGACCGTGGCCCCAACCGCGGCTGCTTCGGTGCGGCTGCTGGGCGTGGCGACGGCGCCGAAGTCGGCGTAGGGCCACTGAAGCTCTGCCTGTTCGGCGCGGGGCGTGACGGGAACCGAGCGGCTGGCTTGCAGGGCGGCGGTGACGCCGGCCTCTCCGCCCTCGATGGGCTCGGGCGTGACGACCAGAGCCAGCGGGCCCTGGCCTTCGAAGACGGTCTTGACGGCGGCGTCGACCTGGGTGGCCTTCAGATCTTTCACGGAGGCTTCGAACAAGGCCAGGTTGGTGGCCGGGGCCGAGAAGACCAGGTCGTCGTTGGCGGCGCCCAGCAGGGCGTTGGCCAGGCCCGGCGTGCTGCGGGTCGCGGCGGCCTGGACGGCGTTTTCGAGCGCCGTACGGTTGTTGGCGATCTCGCGATCCAGTTCAGCCTGAGACACGCCGAACTGCACCAGGCGGCGCTGTTCCTGGTCGATGGTTTCCAGCGCGCGCGTCAGACCGCCCGGATTGAAGGCGGCTGAGATGGAGCCGATGTCGACGCTGTCGAACAGACTGCCGCTGCCGGCGCTGGCCGAAATGAAGGGCGGGTTGTCGGCGCGGGCGATTTCACCCAGGCGCCGGTTGAGTACGGCCAGCCCCAGGTTCTGCAACAGGCTGTCGCGACGTTCGGCGACAGTATCGGGGTCCAGGTCGGGATTGCGGACCCAGTTAAGCTGGATCGACGACTGGATGCCGGGCTCGACCAGAATGCGGGTCTCGGGCGCGCGGGGGGCGACGGTTCCCAGATCGGGATTCGGGCCGTCGGCGGCCTTGGGCTTCCAGTCGGCGAAGGTCGCGCGGATCTTGGCTTCCATCTGATCGACGTCGAAGTCGCCGACGGCGATCATCGTGGCGCGTTCAGGGCGATAATAGGCCTCGTAGAACTCGACGAAGCGTTCGCGCGGCGCCGAACGGATGATGCTGAGGTCGCCGATCGGCAGGCGGTTGGCCAGGCGCTGGCCGGGAGCCAGCAGGGCGATCTGGGCTTTCAGCGAGCGCAGGCCGGGGGTGTTGCGCAGACGCTCTTCACCCTCGATGACGCCGCGCTCGGCGTCGATGTCTTCAGCCTTCATCAGGGCTTCGGACACCTGTTCGCGCATGATGCGCAGCGAGGTGTCGACGGTCTCGTCGTTGGTGCGCGGCAGCTCTAGGGTATAGGCGGTCTGGTCGAAGCTGGTGAAGGCGTTGGTGTCGGCGCCGAAGGCCAGACCCAGACGTTCCAGAATGCGCAGCAGCTCGTTCTCGGGCACATTGGTCGTGCCGTTGAAGGCCATGTGCTCCATGAAGTGAGCCAGCCCCAACTGGTCCTCATTCTCCATCAGCGAGCCGGCGGCGATCCGCAGGCGCAGCGAGGCCTGACCCGGAGGGGTGGCGTTCTTCAAGATGGCGTAGCGCATGCCGTTGGGCAGGACCCCGAAGCGCACGGCCGGGTCGGCCGGGATGTCGCTGGCGGCCTGAGCCCAGGCTTGGGACGGCGCGGCGTCCTGGGCCGCTGCGGCATGCGCCGCCATGCAGGCGGAATCCAGGGCGAGGGCGGGCAGGGCGGCGCCGCCCAGCAGAGCCAGGCTGGAGGCGGCAAGCAGCAGTAGGTGGCGAGGCGATCGCATTCGGCGGTTTCCTGAACGTGCGATCAGGCGGCCCCCGGGACTGACTGCGGCCCTGCACGTTTGTTCACGTGCAGGGGAGGCCCGCACGTTTGTCAGACTGACAAACGTGCTTGACTACCTCAAGTTACCGAATGGTAATCTTAGCTTCCGCCGTTGCCTGAGACGTAGAAGGTCGCCGCATTGCCCACGGCGTTGGCGCCGCTGATCACCGTGCGATTGCTGTTGGTGATCGTGGTGTTGGCGGTGGCGCTGATGTTGCCGCTGTTGGTCTGGACGTTGTTGGCGGCGCCCCGGCATTGAACGCAGTTGATCACATTGCCGATGGCGTCGGCGCCGACATAGACGTCATAGCCCTTGGCGCCCTGGAAGGTGGCGGTGCTTTCAACCAGACCCGTGTTGCGCTGGGCGTTGTCGATGCCGACGGCGAAGTCGTCGCCGACCAGAGAGACCTCGTTGGCGGCGGCCCGGGAAGCGACATAGGCCTTGCCATAGTCATAGGCGAAGACGCGGGCCGCGCCGCGGATGCGGGCGCTGTTTTCCTGATCGACCGTGGCCGACACGCCGCCGCCTTCGTTGCCGAGCCCCACCAGGTTGCCGGTGGCGGTGGCGCGACCGGCCAGATCCCAGGCGTTGCCGGCGCTGGGGTTCACGGCGGCCTCGACCATGGCGCCGTTGGAGCGTTGGCGCACCGTCATGTTCTGATTTGACACGCCGTCCGTGGCGACCTGCACCGCATTGGCGGTGGCGTCGCTGGAGAAGAGCGCGGCGGCGGGGATGTATTGGGTGGACGCCAGATTGTGGGCGCGGACTTCGCCCGACGTCGTCTGATCGATCACTCCGGTGGTGGAGGCGTTGGTCCCGTCCAGGCCGACGTTGTTGCCGACAGCGCCGACAGCGACATAGGCCCCGCCCACCAGCCGGGCGTCGGCGTTGGTGATGTTGCTGCGCGCAAAGGTGTCGCCGCTGGCCTCCTGGGTGGCGGTCACGGAGGTGCTGGCGTCGTTCGTCGTCGCCGTCAGGTTGTTGGCGCGCGCCTGAATAATGCCGATCACGGGGCCGTTGGTGTCGCCGCGCAAGGTCATGGTCGTCGTGGCGTTGGTGTCGCCGCGCGCGATCTGGTTCGAGCGGACATTCATCGCCTCGCCCTCGGTCCCGCCGACAGCCGAGTTGCCGAGAGCCGCGTTGGAGGTGAAGGCATAGCCGGTGGCGCTGACATCGACGACGTTCAGCGTCTGGCCGGCCACGACATCGCCCAGCTGCAACTGATTGTTTAGGACGAGCGGGCCGTCCTGTGCGACCGCCGTATTAGCGGCTGCCGCGTACAGCGCTGTCACGGCGATCGTGCCAGCGAGCCGGATCTGCGCGAGTTTGGCCATTGTTCGTGTCCGTATTGGCATAGGCGGGATAGAAGCCGCCGGTCGGGCCGACAGGGCTGTCGGCGAGGGGGTCGTTGGCAGGGTTCAGGCAGACTTCCGGGCCGGGGGCGCCGTACAGGTTGGCCATGAACTCGACGGTGGCGCGTTCCACCAGGGCGCGGACGGCCAGTTGGACCGGCTCCATGCCGCTGGTGCCGGCGGAGATGTCGAAGACGTTGCCGTTCATGAAGTCGAAGACGCCCGCGGAGATTTCGCGGCCGACGATCTGCTTCTGATAGGAAACGACGTCGACGACTTCGAGCGTCGTGGTCTGGACCAGGCGCAGATCGATGGCGACGTTCATCACGAAGACCTTGCCGCTCAGCAGGCCCGAGCCGCCGTTCTGCTGGACTTCGCCGCCGGCGATGTCGAAGCCGCCCGAGCGGATGTTGTAGTTCACCTCGGTGATGCCGCCGACGACATAGAAGTCCGAGCCCGGCACCTGACCGGCCAGGATGCGGCGGTAGGCGGCGTCCTGAGGCGCGCCGTTGGGCTGGTCGTCGCCGATCAGCTTGTTGTTGGCGTAGCGCAATTCCAGCTCCGACACCGAGGTGTCGTAGCGTTCGACGATCCGCGCGCCGGCCTTGGCCAGGGCGGTGTTCGCCATCAGCGAGGCGCCTTGCGTGATCTGACGCCCGCCGTCGGCCGAGACCGTGCCGGTGTAGTCGCTGATCCGGCCCACGGCCATGCGGGGCGAGGGCAGGTTGTAACGGCGCGCATAGTCGGCCAGGCAATAAAGCGCGGTCGAATAGGGCGTCGGATTCGACGTCACCGGGGCGTTGCCGATCGGCTTGGCGTACTGGCCCGACGGTCCGGCGCTGGTGCTGGCGCAACCGGCCAGCAGAGCGGCGACGGCGGCGATGGCGACGCCTGTGCGGATACGGATGGAGGAGTTCATGCTCATGGGAAGACCAGCGATCCGTTCAGCGCCGAGCCGGCTTTAATGTCGCCGGTGTTGGTCTGGGTGGAGTTGACGATCACAGTGTTGCGGTTGCCCTGCACCACCACGTTGAGATTATTGCCGATGGCTGTCGCGCCGCTGACGGCGGTCCCGCCGTTGCCGCCCGCACCCACATAGCCGGACGAGGCGCCGCCGCTGCTGTTCGAATAGCTGCTGGCGCCGGCCTGGATGATGCCGTTGACGATCAGGCGGTTGCCGTTCTCGTCACGGGTCGATCCCGTGGCGTTCTGGGCGGTGGTGTAGCGCGAGCCGCCGTAGCCGGCCTGGAACTGGGCGGCGCCGGCCGAACCCGACGATTGGGCCGCGGCCGCGCCCACGCCGACGATCAGGCTGATCGTCAGGGTCGCTACCGGCAGTGTCAGTCTTTGGGACGGCATGAGGGGCTCCGCAGTGTCTATGCGGGTCACTCAGCAACGGTCATGCCAGACCGAAATGCCGGTTTCGGGACGGGTTGAGGTTAACGCCGCGATTGTCCATCTAGGGGGGATGCAACATCCCGTGGACGAACCGGCCGGCGCTCCGCGCGAAAAGATCCTGAACGCGCCCTTCCTGCCGGTGCTGATCGCGGCCTCCATGCCGGTGCTCTTCTGGTTTCAGGAGCGACTGCCGGATGAGGGGTTGTCGATGGCCTTCCGGGCTGGCGATCTGGCGCACGGCCTGTGGAGCGGCCTGTTCACCTCCATGCTGCTGCACGGGAACTGGGCCCATGTGACGATGAATGCGGTCGGCGCCCTGGCCTTTGGCGCGCCGGTGGCGCGGTTGCTGGCGAGGGGCTTCGCGCCTCTGGCCTTCATTGCTCTCTATGTATGCAGCGGCGTGGTCGCGGCCTGGGGCTACGCCCTGTGCCATCCTGGGAGCATGGCGCCGCTTGAAGGCGCCTCGGGCGCGGTGTTCGGTCTGATCGGTGCGGCGACCCGGCTGCTAGGCGGGCATGGACGGGTCCTACCCCTGTTCCATCCGGCGGTGCTCAAGGCGGCGGCGGTCTGGATGGGCGTCAATCTGCTGATTGGTCTGGTCGGTTTCGCGCCCGGCGCCGAGGGCGCGCGGATCGCCTGGGAGGCCCACGCCTTCGGCTTCCTGTTCGGCATTCTGGCGATCGGTCCGCTGGGCCGCTGGTTCGCCCCGCGATAGGATTTGCGCATCGTCTGCGTCTGAGCGATCCTGTCGGGGTAGCGGCCGGTCCGCGGTCGTCTCCCATATTGAAACGGGAAGGAGCCGCCATGCTGGTCGCCGAGATACTCAAGGGTAAGGGACAGGCGGTCTTCACCCTGTCGCCCGATACGTCGCTGAACGACGCCTGTGCCGAACTGGACCGCAAGCGGGTCGGCGCCCTGATCGTCTGCCAGGGCGACGAGGTGGTCGGGGTTCTGTCCGAACGGGACATTGTCCAGGCGATTTCCCGCGATGGGGCAGGGGCTCTGTCGCGTCCGGCGTCCGACTATATGACGGCGGACGTGATCTTCGCTGAACCCCATGAGACGGTGGCGGTGCTGATGGGGCGGATGACCGATCGCCGGGTGCGCCACCTGCCGGTGCTGCGCGACCGCCAGCTGGCCGGGGTCGTCTCCATCGGGGACGTCGTCAAATGCCAGATCGCCGAGGCCACCCAGGAAGCGGAGAGCCTGCGCACCTATATAGCGGCGGGATAAGCGGCTCTGCCGAGGCCTTGGTCGATTCGTGTTCGTTCGGTTTTTTGCAAATTGGTCATTCTTGTCTTGTGGACTCGGGGATGGGTCCGTATATCCGCCGCTCGCTTTGAAACGGGCGGGCCGCGGGGTTCGGAGACGGGCCGGGCGGGATCTGCGGGATGGAGCTTCGGTTTCCAGCTTTGCAGAAAAGGTTGAAAAGCCTTGTTGACTTGGAGGTCGGCTTTCCTTAGATAGCCGCCTCCGCCGGGCCTTCGGGTTCGGGAGTGTTGAGAGAAAG